>JBAXLL010000072.1:0-7715 GCA_037134835.1 Verrucomicrobiota bacterium | reverse complement strand
TACCGATTTTTTTCTGATCGTAAAATTTGCCGAATTGAGCGCGTAAGGATTTTCGGGGTCTGGCCGGGCTGGCCTCGTAATCTGCGCCCAAATTGCCGCGCTCCGGTAGTTGTTCCCGGCCGAACTGACATCGGGGTTTTGGCCGGAATGAGGTCGTAGGAATTTTGCACCGATTCCCACGCTGACGTCGGGGAAGGTGGCCGCTGACGTCGTAGGTTGCGGGTGGGTGACGATGGGATGGAGCGGCAACCGGAGAGAGGCCCATCAAGGTTGCCAGGGAGCGGCATCACCGTCAGCGAAATCATCAATCGCAGCGAAGGGGCCAAGTTTGGCCGTTCCTACCGTGTGACCGTCCCAGCCCGCCTCGAAGGGGTGCGCCGGTTCAAGCAATTCGCGTCCATCGAGACCGCCGAAAAGTGGGCGGCCGAGCTCTTCGACGAGCGGCGCGTTGATTTCCAATTGCCACGGAGTAGAGTGAGATATTTACTCGGACGTCGTGCAGACCATCGACCCAGTCTTTGGCTTACTCGCTCTCGCCCGGTGCAGAGGTCAAGCCCGAACGACGCTGGTTAGAACACCGCCAAAATTTAGTGTCTTTTGCCCATCTTTGAGGCCAACTTTCCCTCCTCATGGACCGTCTCGCCAATGCCTTTGCTCGTGCTCGCGCCGCCAAACGCGCCGCCTTCGTCGCCTACCTGTGCGCCGGTGACCCCGACTTCGATACGTCGCTCGCCGCCTGCCGTGCCCTCCTCCAAAGCGGGACCGATATTCTTGAGCTCGGCGTACCCTTCTCCGATCCCTTGGCCGACGGCCTCACCAACCAACTGGCCGCACAGCGGTCACTCGCCGGCGGCATGACGGCGGAGAGGGTCTTCGAGCTCGTGCGCCGGTTGCGCGTGGAGTTTCCCGATGCCCCGATCGTTTTCTACACCTACTACAATCTTGTGTTTTCTAACGGGGTCGCTGCCTATGTGCGCGCCGCGCACGAGGCCGGAGTGGACGGAATGCTTACGCTCGATCTTCCCCCCGAGGAGGCCGGCGAGATGAGTGCCGCTTGTGCCGCCCATGGGCTCAAGACTGTCTTTATCGTTGCGCCCACCACGCCCGACGCCCGCCTGCCCAAAATCGCCGCCGCCGCGACCGGCTTTATCTATTACGTCTCGCGCGAAGGCGTGACCGGCGTGCGCGCTGAGGTGGCGGGTGGCATTGGCGAGGCCGTTGCGCGCATCAAGGCGCACACCCCCCTGCCCGTAGTCGTCGGCTTCGGGCTTTCGACGCGTGCTCACGTCGCCGCTGTGGCCGCACACGCCGATGGGGTCGTGGTCGGCAGCGCGCTGGTCAACGTGATCCGCGACCACCTCACCGACCGCGCGGCCATCGTCCCGCGGCTGGCCATGGTCGCCAACGAGCTCTCGGCGGGCACGGTGAAAACGGGCTGACCCGTTACATCAATCTTACTGATTAAAACGCGGAGAGCGCGGAGGTCGCTGAGAAATATCAATATTTTCCCGAACTCCGAGTCCTTCGCTTTCCTTGCGTATAATTTCATCGTAGTGAAATACATCCCACAACCTTCCCCCCATGCGCCGCATCCTGCTGATTGACGACGACCGCCTGCAGCTTGCGCTGACGCGGGCGCAGTTCAGTCAGTTCCGGGTAGAGCGATTTGAGCTCGATTACTCCGCAACGTATGAGGACGGCCTAGCCCGGCTCCTCGAGGGTGGTTACGCAGCGTGCCTGCTCGACTACCAGCTTGGGGCCAAAGACGGGCTGGAACTACTGCGCGAGGCGGTTGCGCGCGGCTGCCGCACCCCACTCATCTTTCTCACCGCCGAAACCTCTGATAACGTAGACACCGCCGCAATGAACGCCGGTGCGCTCGACTACCTCGTGAAAGGCGAGATCAATCCCGCCGCGCTCGAACGCTCGATTCGCTACGCGCTCAAGCTGGGCGACACGCTGGAGCAGCTTCACCGCCTCGCGACGCGAGACGCGCTCACGGCCCTGCTCAACCGACGTGAGTTTGACCGGCTGCTCGCCGAGGAGGCGGAACGTGCCAAACGGTTCGGGCGTCCGCTCGCGCTGGTGCTGCTCGACCTGGATCGGTTTAAAACTGTCAACGACACCCACGGCCATCCTGCGGGCGACGCCGTGCTGCGCGCCACCGCCGATCGGCTCGCCGCCGAATTGCGGGTCGTGGACCGCTTCGCGCGCTTCGGCGGCGAGGAGTTCGCCGTGCTGCTCCCCGAGACACCGCCCGCCGGTGCGCTCGACATGGCGACTCGTCTCGTCGCCGCGATGGGCCGCGCTCCCATCGTGCTGCCTGATGGCACGGCGCTGACGCAGACGGTCAGTGCAGGTGCGGCCTCATTGCCCATGCATGCGGCCGACGCCGCCGGTTTGGTCAGTGCTGCCGACCGCGCACTCTACGCGGCAAAGCACGCGGGCCGGGCTCGAGCCGTTACCGCATAGGGCGTCGTTTGCCAACGCCGGAGACTTGGCCCCGGTTGCGCATGCAAACTGGGCGTGTTGTCATGAGACCCCCTAGGAAGGCACCAGTACGCGCAGGCAGCGTGGACGGACCGTGAACTCGACTCGCGTGCCGGCTTCGTGCGTTTCGCCGTCGGTGTGGAGAGGGCCGGGCGTCGAGCGCTCAACGGTAAATTTTTCAGCCCGGAGCTGAGGCACGCTGGACTGACGTGCGAGGGTGCCGCGAAAGAGCGCAAGCAGCAGCGGTGTGGCGTTCAAAACGGTGATCGGTGGCACGGCGGTGAGGTCGAGCAGGCCATCGTCCACCTCCGCGGCCGGGGCGATGCGGGCATTGTTGCCATATTGGCTGGAGTTGGCGACGGCGAGGGTAAAGGCGCGGTGCGTGTGGGGCGACTCACCGGAGTGAGTGATGGCATAGTCCTGCGGAGCATAGCCCCACCACGTACGCACGCCGGTCCGGATGTAGCCGGCGAGGCCTCGGTTCGTGAGGCTGGAGAAGCGCCGGGCGATCACGGCCTCAAAGCCGAGGCCGGCGACCACGAAAAAGGGGCGGCTGTCGGCCAGGCCGGCATCGATGGTGCGCGGGCGGCCCGTGAGCAGAAGCGAGAGGGCGGCAGCGGGATCGAGCGGAATGCCGAGGTGCCGCGCGAGGCCGTTGCCTGAGCCGCAGGGGAGGAGCGCGAGCGTGGCCTGCGTGCCGAGGAGGGCTTGGGCGACCTCGTTCATGGTGCCGTCGCCCCCGAAGGCCATAATAATGCCGCAGCCATCGGCGACGGCTTGCCGGGCAAGCTCGGTCGCGTGGCCTCCGCGCTCGGTGGGAACGATGGTGGTCTCGGGACGGTGGTCGGAGACCCAGCGCTGGGCGAGGGTGAGCAGAGCGGGCTTGCGCGTGAGATCACCCGAACGCGGATTGTAGATGATGCGGGTTTTCAAAGGGTGCGACGGTGGGGAAATTTTGGGCGGACACCACGGTAAAATCGGCCGATACCGCCGCTTGCCAGTAGCGGTCCGCGCGGCACGCTGGCGGGATGCCATATTTCGACCACAATGCCACTGCACCGCTTGTGCCCGCTGCGCGCGCGGCGTGGCTGCGTGCGCAGGATGAGGTGTGGTACAACCCGTCCAGCCCTACACGTGCCGCCGCGCGGGTGCGTATCCGGCTGGAGACCGCGCGCGGGCAGCTCGCGCAATTTCTCGGGGGAGAGCCGGGTCGCATTGTGTTCAATTCCGGCGCGACGGAAGGGGCCAATGCTGTGCTCGCGCACTGGGCACGTCTCTGGCCGCCCGGCGCGCGGGTCGCCCTCAGCCCGACCGAACACCCGTGTGTGCTTGAGGCCGCGCGGGCACATTTTGGCGAGACGCGCATCGCGTGGCTGCCGGTTACGCATGAGGGTGTGGTGCGAGTGGTGGAAGTGGAAAAGTCGCTGTCTACCGCTGTGGCGGGGGTGGTCGTGATGGCGGCCAACAACGAGACGGGCGTGCTGCAGCCTTGGATGGAACTTGCCGCGTGCTGCCGCCGCGTGGGAGTGCCGTTCCTATGCGACGCGACCCAATGGCTGGGCAAGCTGCCCGGCTCGGGGCTGGGCGGCGCGGGCTGGGTCATCGGTTCGGCCCACAAGTTCGGCGGGCCGAAGGGCGTGGGTTTTCTGCAGGTCGGGCCGGCGGCGGAGAATTTTTGCGCGCAGCATGGCGGCACGCAGGAGCAGGGCCGGCGGGGTGGCACCGAAAACTTTCCCGGCGTCATCGCGATGTTGGCCGCGCTTGCCGATGCGGAGACGACGAAGGTGCTGTTTGAAACCGAGCGGCTACGGTGGCGGAAAAATTTTGAGCGCGCGATGGTCGCCGCGGTGCCGGGTGCGATGGTGGTGGCCGGCGGGGCGGAACGGCTGTGGAACACGGTGTCGCTGCTGCTTCCACACGGCGAGAGCGAGCGCTGGATTGCACGGCTGGAGCGCCGGGATTTTTTGGTTTCGACTGGGGCGGCGTGCGCCACTGGCAAGGCCGGGCCGTCGCACGTGCTGGCGGCGATGGGCCTCGCGGTGGACGAGGCGCGACGGGTCGTCCGCGTGAGCGCAGGCTGGAATACGACTGAGGCGGACTGGGCGGCGCTGGCGGAGGCGTTCGCTGCCGCCGCGCCCGAGGTGCAGTCCGCCGCCAACTTGGTGAAAACATGATGAACCGTGCGCCGGCCACCGATTTCGCCGTAGCCCGCCTCGGGAGCTGCGGGGCCGGGCGCGCGCGAAGGGAATCCCGCCGCTCACGCGACGGGCGGCAGGGAGAGGCCGGAGAAAGAATTTTCCGCTAATGCGCCTCCGCCGAATCACGCTCCAACATTTCCGTAACGTCGCCCTGGCCGAGCTCGTGCTCGACGGGCCGCGCCAGTTTTTTATCGGGGCGAATGGGCAGGGAAAGACCAACCTCCTTGAGGCCGTCGGTCTCGTCACCGCGCTGCGTTCATTCCGCACCGGCGATGCGCGCCTACTTATCTCCCACGGCCAGCCGGAGGCGGCGGTCGCGCTGGAGCTGGAGCACGAGCGGCTGGGCGTTATCCGCGTGGTTATCCGGCTGCGCGCCGAGGGCAAGGAGGTCGAGTGCGACGGTGAGCGCGTGACACGGCTCGGCGACTACCTCGGGCGCTTTCCCGCCGTGGTATTCTGCGCGCAGGATCTGCAGCTCGTGCGCGGTGCGCCCGCCGCCCGCCGCCGCTGGCTCGACCTCACGCTGGCGGCGATGGACGCCGACTACCTCGCCGCGCTGCAAGCCTACCATCGCGCGCTGGCCGAGCGAAACAGCCTGCTCAAGCAGGGCCGGTCCGACGACGAACTAGCGGCTTTCGAACCGCCGCTCGCGTCCTCCGCCGCCACGCTCGCGGCGAAACGCGCCGCCGGAGCAGCCGAGCTGGCGGCGCACCTCGCCACCGCCTACATGCGGGTGGCGGACGGAGCGGAAACGCCGGTGCTGCGCCACGCACCCGACCTGACGGCGGGCGACGCGGCGGCGTGGCTGGCGGTGCTGGCCAAAAACCGCGAGCGCGACCGGCAATGGCGCGCGACCGTGGCCGGGCCGCACCGGGACGACCTGGAGCTGACGCTCGACGGCCGTGCGGCCCGCGATTTTGGCTCCGAGGGCCAGCAACGTGCCCTTATGCTGGCTTTACGGCTGGCGCAGGCGGAGTTTTTACGCGTGCGTTCCGGGGTCGAGCCGCTGCTGCTCGCCGACGACATGCTGGGAGAACTTGACCCCGTGCGGAGGCGGCGCTTTTGGGCCGCGCTCGGCGAGGGCCGGCAGGTGCTCGCCACCGGTACGCAGCCGCCCGCCACGGAGACAGGCGCGTGGCAGCAGTTTGCGGTGGTGGCAGGTGCTTTCGCACCGCTACCGGGCTAAATCACCGGAGCAGGCCGGCCGCCAGCAGGCCGGCGAGCAGCGCGGCGAAGGCGAGACGATACCAGACGAAGAGCATCAGGCCGTGGCGGATGAGCCAGTTCACCAGCAATTTCACGCTCAACGCGGCGGTGATGGCGGCGACCGCGCAGCCGAGCAGGACGTGCGGCCAGCCGAAGACCGCGAGCATCGCCGCGCCGCTGCTCCAGCTTTTGTAGGCGGTGGCGGCGGTGAGGGTGACGAAGCCCAGCAGGAAACTGAACTCGGCCGAGCCGCGCGGGTCCAGACCGGCCAGCTGGCCGCCGACGATGGTCATCATCGAGCGGCTGGTGCCGGGCCACATCGCCACGCACTGCAACGCCCCGATCTGCGCGGCCTGCCCGAGGGTGAGATCGGAGCCGGTGAGGCGGTTTCCATGCAGAGCGGCGCCGGGCGGTGCCGGCTGGCGGCGCCGGGCCAGGCGGCGGTGTTCGGCCCACCACATGAAGAGCGCCCCGGCGACCTGGGCGGCGATGACGGCTCCCACGGAGAAAAGATGCGCATCAATCCATTTGTGTACGAGCAGGCCAAGAACCGCGGCGGGGAAGAAGGCGACGAGGACATTCATGAGCAGACGGCGGCCGGCGGTGTCGCGCCCAAGCAGGCCATGCAGCATGGAGAGGAGCTGGGGCCAATAAAGCAGTGCGACGGCGGCGATGGCCCCGAACTGGATGACGATGGTGAACGTGTCGGCGGCGAGCTTGGCCGTGAGCGGAACACCGTTGGGATATTTGGTAGAGGGTTTTTCGAAAAAAAGCGGTTTGCCTGAGGAATTGGTGAGCGGCTGTTCGCCTTCGAGGCCGAGTGCGGAGGTGGCCACAATCAGGTGGCCGGTCGAGGAAACGGGGAGAAACTCGGTGACCCCCTCGACGACACCGAGCGTGAGGGCAGCGGGCACGGACAAAGCAGGATTTTGGAGGGCAGAGGTCCGAGCGGCGGGCGCGGCCGAAGGCGCGCTGTCGGACGCACGGGCGAGCACGAGGCCGAGCAATAAGAGCGGGAACAGGAATCGTTTGCGCACGGGAACTTGGTTTCAGCTTGGCGGGTGGGGTGCAATTTTATTTGCGGCAGGGCGGACGGGCGGCTCTCTCATGGACGCATGGCTGAACTTGCTGACCTCACCGCCGGGCTGATGGCGCGCCGCGATCTCACGGTGGGACACGTCGCGGACGCCGCCCGGGCGCTGGCGGCGGTGGCGGTGGCAGACGCGGAGAAGGAACAGTTTCTAACCGCGCTGGCAGACAAGGGCGAGACGGCGGCGGAGGTCGCAGAATTTGCGCGGGCCTTCCGCGCGATGGCCGTGGATCCCGGCATGGGGGAGCGATCGGCGCGAGCGATCGACGTTGTTGGCACCGGGGGCGACCACGCGGGCGGCTTCAACGTGTCGAGCGTGGTCACGTTGGTGCTGGCATGCGCAGGTGTGCCGGTGATGAAGCATGGCAACCGCGGCATCACCTCAAAGTGTGGCAGCGCCGACCTGCTGTCGGCGCTGGGCGTGCGGCTCGACGCTCCGCCGGAGACGCTGCGGCGCGCGGTGGACGAGCTGGGTTTCTGCTTCTTTTTCGCTCCCAGCTATCATCCTGCGTACAAACACGTCGCCACGGCGCGCAAGGCGCTCGGTGCGCGCGGCCAGCGCACAGTGTTCAACCTGCTCGGACCGCTCATCAACCCCGGCCGGCCGGCGCATGCGCTGGTGGGAGTTTTTGCCGAATCTTGGGTGTCGCGGGTGGCAGACGCGCTCGGCGCGCTCGGTGCGCAAGCCGGGTTGGTGGCACATGGGACGATGCCGGGCATGGAGTTAGGAG
>JBAXLL010000071.1:0-7759 GCA_037134835.1 Verrucomicrobiota bacterium | reverse complement strand
TGATGACCCTGTTGGCCAGATCTGGAGAGATAGTTTTGGAAATGCCGGCTGGTTTCTTGACCTGAGAGAGAGGGCCCGTCACTGAATCTTATCATGGATCTGCCCGACGACGAAAAGTCATTTCTCAAAGATGTCGTAAAAGCTTCCCGCCAGCGGCCGCATCTTGTCACTTGGAGGGACCGTGACGGCAGCGAGCGTCACACTGCACTAAGTCCGATCGAGGTCATGCGCATCAACCAAATCGCGCAACGTCTCAAGATATCCAAGGCTGAGGTTTTGCGTCAGGCAGCGCATATCCCGGTGAGTAAGGCGCAGCTGCCAGAAGCGGCTGGGCAGATGCCAGAGGGTGGAACAGCCTGAAGGTTGCCGAGCTGGGCGGAGCAGGAATCGATGGCCGGGCACCGATACAGACGGGATCGGTGAACAGTTGACCGAAAACCGCGCTCGACTGCGGTAGTGCCGGCCGCTTTACTCTCCGCCGTCGGTCGTTCTTTTCACCGTTCCGGGCAGCGGGAAAGGCCGTGAGATTCGGCCACAGTTGCGCTGCGGTAACGCATCAGTCCAGACCCCCATTCCGCTTCGGCGGGAACACAGCAGTCGGCGCGAGCCGGTGAAGGCGAGGGCGAGGCGGCACGCTTCGCACGAATCAGATTTGATTGCTCAAATTACAGATTCGCGCGGCGGCGTGTGAGGCATGCGAAGTCCGAACATCCGTCCCGGGATGCTCACGCGTTGGGCGCGACTGTTTTTGCGCGCGCCCGCCGCGAAATCTTCATCGCAAAAAATGAAGCGTGAGAGCGATGCCCGTCCCCGGCCTCCGCCGAGCGGTGTCTGCTCTTGCCCATCCAGGAGAGACACTACCTATGACCACATCCTCGCCGTCCCGCGTCGCGGGACATCTTGCGACCCTTTATGCATTTGCGCTCGGCGTGGTGCCGTTTTTGGCCACCACCGCGTACGCCGAGCCGGTGCCGGCATCGCCGCCCACGGTCCTGCCGCCCGCCGTTGTCACCGCGACACGGATGCCGACAGTTGCCGAGCAGACCGCCGCCGCGGTCACCGTGATCACCCGGGCCGAGTTGGAGCAGGCGCAGATCGGCGATGCGCTTTCGGCGCTCAAGACCGTGCCGGGCCTGAACATTGCGGACAACGGTATGCCCGGGCAGACCGCCGGCGTCTTCATGCGCGGTACGGAATCGCGCCACACCGTCATCCTCCTCGACGGCCACCGGCTGCCGACAGGGTTGCAGCGTTATTTCGATCTCGGATTTTTCCCGTTGGCAAACATTGACCGCATCGAAGTCGTGCGCGGGCCGCTCGGCTCGACCCAGGGCGGGGGTGCGCTCGGCGGCGCGATCAATTTCATCACGCAACGCGATGTGCCCGATGGGCCGGCGGGCGAGATTACCGGCGAATACGGTTCGTTTGCCACTGGCAACGCCGGGCTGGGCGTGACGGCGGCAAGAAACGGCGTGTCGGCCAACGTGGGCACCAGCTACTTCACAACCGACAACCGCCGTCCGAACAGCGAGTTCACCTCGGCGAGCATGCTCGACACGTTCGGCTGGGAAATATCCCAGCACGCCAAGCTCGAGCTGCTTGCCGGTTACCTGCACCGCGACGGCGGCACCCCCGGGAGTGGCACGCAGACGACGGCGGCCGATCTCGACGAGACTCTGGAGCAAAATCTCGGCTTTCTCTCGCCCGGCTTCACCCTGGAAATCGGCGACACGTGGACGCACTCACTCAATTTTTCCTATGCGCGCCAGCACAGCATCTCGGACAAGGCGCAGTTCAATGCCGACAACGAAACAACCGTCGTGACCCGCGGCCTGACGTATCAGGCCGAATTTCACCCGGGTGAAACGGTGGCCTTCCAGGCGGGCGTGGAACGCGACTGGCAGGGGGTGAATTTCGTTCCGACCAACGGCAACACCGCGCTGCCCTTCACCCGCAACGAGCGTGAGGACGCCGTGTTTGCGGGCGTACAGGTGCAGCCGCTCGCCGGCCTGACCCTTCTTGCCTCGGCCCGGCGAGACAGTTACGAGTCGTTCTATGGCGCCGCGAACACTTGGCGCTACGGCATGAGCTACCGCGTCGGGCCCACTGGCCTGGCGCTGCGAGCTTCAGACGGCACCGCCTTCGCCGCACCGGAGATCCAAAACTTCGTGGACTTCGGATTCGGCGCGCTGGCGACGACACTGCGACCCGAGCGTTCGCGCGGGCAGGAGGTTGGCTTTACGCAGGAACTCGGGCAGGTCACGTTCGGCGCGACGGCGTTTCAGAGCAAAACCCATGATCTGGCGCAGTTCGACACCCTCACCTTCACCGTGAAGAACATCGGTCTCGCTGAAATGAGCGGGGTCGAGAGCTTCGTCGAATGCCGGTTCGGCGTTGCCGCCCTGTTACGGCTGAACTACACCTATCTCGACGCACAGGACAAGGTTGGCAACCGGCCGCTCACCCGCCGTCCCCGCCACACCCTCGGCGCCGAAGTCCACGATGAGGTTGCGCGCGGCTGGACGCTCGGCGCCGGCGTGCGCGCGGTGGCCGACCGCGAGGACGGCTTTCCGCAGAAACAAGTTCCGGACTACATCGTGGCACGCGTTTTCACCCAATATGAGGTCAATAAAAACCTGCGGCTGAAGCTGCGCGTGGAAAACCTGTTCAACGAGCAATACGCCGAGGTCGCCGGGTTCCCGTCGCTGCCGCGAGGCATCTACGGGAGCGTTGAATGGCACTTCTGAACCGGCCAGGCTGCGCATCATGAAAATCCTGAACCGCTTGCCCGCCAGCGTCTGCGTCATCGCGCTGGCACTGGGGTGCGCAGCCGGCGCGGCGGAGACGGCGGTCGCACCCCATTCGGTACGCGTCGTATCGCAGACGGTGGGGTCGGATGAATTACTGCTCGCCCTCGCTGAGCCGGAGCAGATTGCAGCACTCAGCCACATCGCACGAGACCCGGCGTATTCAGTCGTGTCCGCAGAGGCAAAAAAATTTCCGCAGATCGTCCAAGGCGACGCCGAGACGATTCTGAAATTCGCGCCCACGCTCGTGCTTGGCGCGGACTACAGTCGCACCGAGCTGCTGGCACAGGTGCGGCGGGCGGGCGTTAAGGTGATCATCTTCGACCGCTACAAGACGCTCGACGACGCCTTTGCCAACCTCCGCCTGCTCGGTCGTGAGCTCGGTCCGGACGCCGTCGCGCGCGCGGAGCGCATCATCGCCGATGGCCGCGCGCGGATGGACGCGCTGGAAAAAAAGCTGCGCGGCCAGCAGCCCGTGCGGGTCATCGCGCCGTCCACCTATGGCGTAGTCGGCGGGGCGGACACGACCTTCCAAGATTTGTGCGACCATGCAGGTGCGATTAACCTTGCGGCCACCTTGGGCCACCTCACCGGCCACATGCCGCCGCCCGGCGAGCAGATGCTCATGTGGCCGGTAGATAAGCTGGTCGTGTCCGGCACAAATGCAACGGCGGCGCTCGCGCCGTTCCGCACGCTGCCACCGTATCAGTTCATGGCGGCGGTGCGTGAGAGCCGTGCCGTGCTCATCGACGAAAGCATGCTGAGCTGCGTATCGCATCGGCGGATTGACGGCTACGAGCAGCTCGCGCGGGCGCTGCATCCGGAGGTGTTCAAGTGAGTGCGCCGCTCGCCGCCCTTTCTCCGCGGGCCGTACGAGCCGCCCTGCCAGTCGCGTTTCTGCTGCTGGGCGCGCTGGTGCTGGTCTCCCTCGCGGTCGGCGGGTTCCCGCCCGCGCGCATCTGGGCCGGGCTGTGGCAGCACGACGAACTCGGGGCCAATGTCCTCTGGAATTTGCGCCTGCCGCGCCTGCTCGTGGCGATGCTGGTGGGCGCGGCGCTCTCGGCGAGCGGCCTGCTGATGCAGGCGTTTTTCCGTAACAATCTCGCCAGTCCCGATCTGCTCGGCGTGGCGAGTGGCGGCGCGGCGGGCGCGGTGATCGCCATCGGGGCGGGCTGGGTGTCGGCCTCGCTGCTGGCGCTGCCGGTCTGCGCGGTGCTCGGTTCGTTGGTGGCAACTGGCGCGGTGCTGCTGCTCGCGCGGCATGGCACGGGCCCGGAACGGTTGCTGCTTGCGGGCGTCGCGCTCAATGCCCTGCTGGGCGCCGTCACCAGCTACGTGCTGTCCAATTCTGCCATCAGTTACGAGGCCAACGCGCGCGTCATCTTCTGGCTGCTCGGCGGGCTGGAGGATCGCACGTGGGAGCATGTCGCAATGATCGCGCCCGTGCTCCTCGCGGCGGTGCTCCTGTGGCCGCTGGACCGGCCGATGGATTTGCTCAGCCTCGGGGCGGCGGAGGCGCAGAGCCTCGGGGTGGAGGTGCGTGCGTTGCGCCGTCGGATGCTCGCGCTGGCGACGGTGATGACCGCGCTTACGACCGCGGTCGCGGGCTCGGTGGGTTTCGTCGGGCTGGTCGTGCCTCACCTGCTGCGGCTGCTCGTCGGACCGGAGCACCGCCGGCTCGTGCCGCTCGCGCTGGTTGGCGGGGCGGTCTTCGTGCTCGCCTGCGATCTGCTCGCGCGGATCGCAGGCATCACGCATGTTGGCATAGTCACCTCACTCGTGGGCGCTCCGTTCTTCCTCTGGCTGCTGCGCCGTCAACGATGAACGCCCTCGACCTCACCGCCGTCACCGTGCCGGGCCGCCTCGCCGGGGTGAGCCTCGCGCTCGCGCCGGGCACCTTCGCGGGCCTCATCGGCCCCAACGGCTCGGGCAAATCCACGCTGCTGCGGGTTGCCGCCGGGGTGTTGCCGGGTGGGGGTGATATCTCGTGGGGTGGGCGACCGCTGGCCGTCATCCCGGCTCTTGAGCGCGGCCGGCTGGCGGCGTGGGTGCCGCAGGAGGCGCATTTTGAGTTTGGCTTCACGGTTGCGGCGGTTGTGGCACAGGGGCGGTTTGCGCATGGCGATGACGGTCGTGGCGTAGTGGAGGCACTGGCGCGTTTCGACCTCACGGCGCTGGCGGAAAGGCCGGTGAACCGTCTGTCCGGCGGCGAGCGCCAGCGCGTGCTGCTCGCCCGCGCGCTAGCAACCGGCGCGCCGCTGCAACTATGGGACGAGCCGTTTGCCGCACTCGACCCGCGCCACGCGCTCGAAGGGCTGCAGCTCGCCGGCGAGCTCGCGCGCGGCGGCCGGACCATACTGTTTTCCCTGCATGACCTGCGGGTGGCACACTGTCTCGATATCGTGATCGTGCTGCATGAAGGCGGGCTGTGCGCCGCCGGTCCGCCGGACAAGGTGCTGACGGCGGAACTGCTGCGCGATGTTTTTGGCGTGCGCGCGCGCAACGCGCCGGGTCTGATCCTTGAGCTGCCATGAACGACCCCCGCCCACATGCCACCGAGGAGCAGCACCGCACCACTATGCAGGCGTTGCAGGCCGAGATGGACGCAAAAATCCGCGCCGCCAAAGAGAAGCGCGGCCTGGTAATCGTCCACACCGGCGACGGCAAGGGCAAGAGCACAGCGGCCTTCGGTATGCTGGCGCGGATGCTCGCGCATGGACGGCGCTGCGCCGTTATCCAGTTCATCAAGAGCGGCCACGACGCCGCGGAGCGTGCGTTGCGCGGGCCGTTGCTGTCGTGGCACAGCGTGGGCGGCGGCTTTACCTGGGACACGCAGGACCGGGCCGGTGACATCGCGTGCTGTCGCGCCGGCTGGGCGCTGGCGTGCGAATATCTGCAAAATCCAGGGACGGACTTCGTGCTGCTGGACGAGCTCAACATCGTGCTCGCCCACGACTACCTACCGAAGGACGAGGTGCTCACCGCGCTGCGTGCAAAACGCCGCGAGCAGCACATCGTCATTACAGGCCGGGGCGCGCTGCCCGAGCTGGTGGCACTGGCGGACCTCGTGACCGAGATGCGCGAGCTGAAGCACCCGTTCAAAACCGGGGTGAAGGCGCAGGCGGGCGTGGAATTTTGAGCCGGGGGATCCCTTTACACGACCTTGCCCAGCCCGCTGGCTGCTCGTGGGCGACATTGAACGGGGGCATCTACGCCCAGCTCGCTGGCACGCGGGCGCTGTTGCCGCTGGCCGACCGCGCTCGCGCGCTCGGGGTGATCGTCAACCGCTTCCGGGGCGACCTCGGCTTGTTTCCCAACCCGCAGGCGTGGCTCGCGCCGCATGCGCCCGGTTTCGAAGTGTTCGGCACCGTGCCTTTCCGGCCCGACCTCCAGCCCGAGGAAGAGGACGGGCTCGCCGCGGCCGACGAGGATCGCGGCGCGGGCGATACCATCGCGTGGCTGCGGTTTCCCCATGCAGCCAATCTCACCGATTGTCAGCCGTGGTGGGACGACGCCGGCGTGCGCACCCGCTGGACGGCGGATCCCCGGGTGCTGGCCGACGCCCGTGTGATCGTCCTGCCGGGCACCAAGCACACGCTCGCCGACCTCCGCCGGCTCCGGGCGCGCGGGCTGGCCGAGGCCATCCTCGCGGCGGCACAGTGGGGGAACGCTCATCGTCGGCCTGTGCGGCGGTTACCAGATGCTTGGCGAATCGTTACGCGATCCGTCCGGAGTAGCGGGCGCGGCGGGTGACGAGCCCGGCCTCAGGCTGTTGCCGGTCGCAACCGTGTTCCAAACAGAGAAAATCGTGCGCCCCGTCACCGCCGAATGCGCCGGCCAGCGCTGGGAGACGTATGAAATCCATATGGACCGCACCTGGCCGACCGCCTCCGTCGAGGCGCTGCACACCGTCTGGGATGGCGGCAGGCCGCGCTCCGAGGGCACCCGCCTGGGCCGCGTTTGGGGCACCAATTTACATGGCTGGTTTGAGTCGCCGCAGCTGCGAGCGCTTGTGGCTGCCGCCGGCGGCCTCGCCGATCACCGTCCGTACCCCCAGCTTTGGAGCCAGCGGCGGCAGGCCGTTTACAAGGCGATGGCCACCCAGGTAGCCGGGCACGTCAACCTCGACCAGGTGCGACGTTATCTCGGATTGTGAAGCAACGTTCAGGTTGGAGTTGAGCCATGCACGGTGGCCCTGGCGGCTGGATTAATTCAATCATAGGCTGCGCAGGCGGCATAAACATCGCGCGGGATGGGAGGTCCTACTCAGAGGTACTGAATTTCATGATAAAATTTCTCAGGGGGAAAATGGGCCTAAAACGGCACGATTTTCGATGAAAAAACGAAGATAAATATTTATATATGATTGAAATGCAATTTGTTAAGAAAAAATATTCAAGTTTTTACAGAAAATAGGGTTTACACCCTAGATAGTTCGCTTCCACCTTGAGCACATCGCCGAGCATTCCGTCCTCCCATTTCTTTCAACTCTGCCTCCTTTAACAATGAAAACCTACTCCTTCATCCCCACCTTTGGCCGTACGATGGCCCTCGTGCTGGTTTCCGCTTTGACCCTTGTCGCCATTCCTGTCCGGGCGGTCGAGATTTCGGCGGTTTCGGCGTCCATCAACCTTTCGAGCACCGTCACCATCTTGGGCAATGGCCGTGTCACGGCAAATCAGAACGTGTTCACCGAAGATAATCCATTTTTTGGTACCTATGATTCGGGTGGCACATTGATTGCGCCCGGGGTGTTTGACTTTTCGGGGACGAATTTCAACGCGCTTTCTGGTATCAATTTCGTCGGCGTGCAAGTTGCGCTCTATGGCCTCGATACTTTGTCGGCACCGCCCACCGGCTGGGCCAATCAGCTGCAGTTGGTGCTGAGCGGAACCAATGGGCTTGCCTCGATAAAGTGGACACTAATTTAGGCGGCTTTGATGTTGTTTAGT
>JBAXLL010000070.1:0-7797 GCA_037134835.1 Verrucomicrobiota bacterium | reverse complement strand
GTGGCGATGTCCGCCCGGACGTCGAGGGTGGCGTCCGGCAGCGCCTGCTTGGTCGGGGCGGCCACCCAACCGCTGAGGGCGAGCTTGGCGGCGATCTCCTTTTTGTCGCCGAGACTCGCGGTGAAACTGAGGTCGGCCAGACCGGAGGAAACAGGCAGCCGGGCACCGATTACGGGCGATATCGCGGGCAACAACGCCAGATTTAGCCTCTCCGCCACGCCGGTGACTTTGAGCGGCTCTCCGGCGGCTGAACCCTGGCTGATTTGCACTCCCCTCACCGTCAGGCCGGCCACGATCGGTGGTGGCGTAGTGACCGTCACGGCCGGCACCGTCGCCCGCCAGCCTGCCTTGGAATTCTCGGCCGCGGCGGCGGGGACTGTGATACTACCCTGCCAGAGCGTCTGCCCATCCTGCGTGACCACGCCGGCAACCTCCAGCGCCTGTACGTTCAGAGCCACGACGCCACCCTCCCGGGCAGCGGCTTCGATCAGGCCATGCACCCGGCCCTGGCTGATTTTCAGGCCTTTGACCCATGGCTGCGCCCAGGCCAGCGGCAGGTCCTTCAGCTCAATGCGCGCGAGCGCGACGGCGGGATTGGTCGCTGTTACGGCGCGCTTGGTGCCGTTAAACTCAAAACCTTGCAAGGTCTCCAGGGTGATGACCGGTTGCGCTCCGCCGAGGCGGACACTGAGCCGCGTCACGCTGACTAGGTCGCCATGCGAACGCAGGTCAAAATCGGTGGCAAAGTCCATTGTGCCCACGTCCGTCAATTCGGGACGCAGGGCCGCAAGTTTGTCCACGTGGCCATTCAGTGTACCGGTCGCTTCGATCTCCTTGAAATCGCGGCTGAGCTTCAGGGTCCCCTGCCCTTTCGCCTGAAACGTGGGCAGTGCGAGGCCGGAGAGAAACTGCCGGAACGGCACCAGATCGGCATCGCTGGCATCGAGCATCCACTTGCCGGTGAGCGGCTGGCCGTCAGCCGGGAGCCGTGCCTCCACGTTCACGAGCTCGCGGCCACCGGAACTGACGATGGCCGTGTAGCTTTCGCCCGTCGCGTCGCGGCCGGCCCGGACGGTGAGGTGGGTTTGGGTGCCATCGGGCAACTTGGGTCCGCTGGCGGTGGCATCGGCGTTGAGGACAATTCGCTGGATAGCGTCGGGTGCATCCATGCGGACCAGGAGCTCGGCGTTGGCCCCGGCCGTTTTGACCGGTGCGTCGGCGGCGCTGGCGTCGTAGCGGGTGGTGATTTTGAACGTGGCCTCCTGGCCGGAACCGAGGCCACCGCCGCTCACGGTGAGATGCGTGCGCCCGCCGGCCTGAATGACATCGCCCTCAATTTCAGCGGTGGTGAGCGAGAGGGCGAAGGGCAGCCGGAGCACTTGGAAAATACCATCAAACGTGGCGGCGGGGGCTGGGGTGGCTGCGGTGGGCGGTGTCAGCGCAGCCGAGGTCAGATCAGCGGTCCAACCGTTGGCGGTCAGGCGGGCGATGCTGATTTGACCGCGCGCAGCGGCCAGGACCGACAGCTCGACGTCGGCGGCAGGCAGCGTGAACACGAGGCCCGACTGCGTGACGCGGAGATTCTCCAGATGCACCGCGTGCAGGCCGATGGAGGCCCGGCCGACCTCGATCTTGGCCCCCGGCACGTTGGCGACAGCGCGGCGCACGGCCCACGTTTGCACGGCCGGAGTGAACGCCAGGCCCACCAGCACGGCGACCAGCAGTGCGGCCACGCCGCTGAGCACCAAAATAATTTTCAGAGGCCTTTTCATCGGTGCGAGCAAAGCCGGCCTGTCCTCAAACGCAAGCTGGGGTGGCAGGCGTAGGCCGCGAGCTCGCTCGCGCTTCGCAGGTGAAAATTTCCGGGGAGTGCCTGCGTCTCGCAGTCTGTCCTCGGCGTCCGCCGAGGACTTCGAGGCGTCGGCGGGACGCCGTCGCCAACACCCGGGACGGGTGCGTTTCGCGATCCGTCTGAAATGGCGATTCTTGGGTGAGTTTTAAAGCGCGCTGTGCGACGCGCTTCTTGCTAGTACTGCATTTTGAATTTCAGAAAAAGGCGGCTGCCGTTCGGCAGCCGCCTTGAATCTCACTTACGGCGGTATTTTAGGATGCGTGCGATCTCCCTTAAAACAAGGCAGAGCGCCAGTAACTCAGTGACCATAATGGGTTCTTGGTTAAATGGCGCTTCCCGGTTACAACTAGACTCCACCATTCACGGGGAGTCGCCCCTGAAAAGCTGTTGCGTGTGAACTTCTGACCGTGCGATCAGGCCTAAAAATGTCAAGCCGCAGCGGGCCGAAAGCTCGTCGCATTACAGGCGGCAGCAGGTGAGGTTGCGGAAAACCTTGTCCTGACAGGGAAACGTTCACGATAAACAGCGACGTCTGTAAAGCAGTGGAAGGGAAATTGTCAGTAAACACCGAGTGCGCTCGGTCATTTCGTGGGATTCTTCGCGAGCCATTCGTTCGAAAAATTTTCGGCTGCGCTCTCGGCTGCGGCGATGAGGGACTCTCGGGCCTTCGAGATGCCAACGGTTCCGAAGTTTCCCTTACTCAGTGGAGGAGAACGTATACATTGCGGGGCCATCATTTCGGAGCGCAAACACTCCCTCATCAAGGTTTGTGCTAATGGAGTAGACGAGCAACGGTGAATCCGTCCGGGTGAAACCGTCCTGAGAGTATGAAAGAACGTAAAGCGATTTCTCGTCAATCGGCACGCCCGACCGGCGCAGGGTAATCTCAAACTTCGTTCGTATTTCAGTCTCCGACACGATTTTCTTGATGTCATCAGCCAAATAGACTGACACGCGAACGGATTTAATCCCGGCGAGACTATCCTTGGATGACACCTGCTTACTGTCGTAGAATCTCTCCATGAAAGCGAGCGCCTTCGTGTAAAGCTCGGGAATTTTTGCTGGCACTTCGACCGTTCTTTCAACGATTTTCTCAACTTCTTTTGGTACTTCCTTAATCACATCGACACGCTTTTCGACAACCACGTCTCGCGTTTTAACGACCTCCACGGGCTTCTCGACAACGCGGATTTCCTTTGGCGCGAATTGCGTGCCGACCAAGAGGGCCGCTACAGCCACACCGAGCCAAATGAGATGGGTCTTCATAACCAACGAACATTTACAGCGGCAGTACTGGGGCAGATTTGGGTGAGGGTGCTTATGGACCGAAAGAGGATGCAGCCGAGGCTTAAAAATGGCAAGGGCGGATTTTGAGTCGGAGACGCATGACACCCCGCCGACAAAAGAGAAGCCTCTAAGTCGTGCGCGGCGCGACGAGCGCGGGGTCGAGGCCGAGGGTGCCGGTCAGGCGCGATAGATACTCGGTCGAGGCGGCGTCCTTGGCGGCGGCGAGGGTTTGCGTGAGACGCTCGCGGATGCCGAGTTTTTGGGCGACGTCGGCGTAGTTGGGGCGGGCCAGGAACTTTTCGAGGTAACGCGCCTGCGACTCGTACGCGGCGGCGTCGCGCCGCTGCTGCGCCACGAGACGGGCCCGATACCAGTCGCTCGCGAGCAAGTTTTCCCGCGTGAAGAGGGCGCGGAAAGCCGGGTCGCCGGCACTCCGCCCCTCCGCCGTGCCGTCGCGCATGAGCTGCAGCAACGCGCGGAGCGGCGGCACGGCCAGCGCAACCGAGCCGTCGGCAAAATAGCTCTCGGCGGCGGTGTGCATCGTGGCGACGATGTTGTCCATGCCGTCGGCGAAGACGTCGCGATCCTGTTTTTCCGGCTGGAGAAACTCCTCGTCAAACACGGCGCTGGGGTTGCCGAACACCCGGCCGCAGAAGGTCTGCACGAAACGCGCGGTGATGCGCCAGCCGAGGCGGCTGGCGAGGACGGTCCGGCCGTTGTGCTCGAAATCGGTGCAGCGCTCCAGGTGGCCTTCCTTGATGAGGTAGGCCGGCTCGCGCTCGGGCGGGGTCATGCGGCACCAGATTTCCGGCACCAGCAGGCTGATGTCGTGATCCACGCGATGGTGAGGCCCGACCCAGCCGGCGGCGGTCGAGAAGATGGGCAGCCCGGTGAGGACGTAGGAGACCAGCGCGGCGTTGAGATCGTGGATGGGGGGAAGGGCGTTGAAGGGCCCCTTGGTGAGCGCGCCCTCGGAGCCTGCACCGGTGGTCGAGGGCGACTTGCCGGTGAGGCTGGCAATGAGATCCATGAACGCCTCGGGCACTTCCTGGCAATGGATCGGGCCATAGACGCAGAGCGGGCGCACGCCCGGCTCGGGCGGATTGAGCCGACGGCCCATGAGCACGGAACCGACGGGAAACGGCGCGGGGGAGCTGGCGTCGAGCCGGCGGTAAAGGCGCGCACCCGTCTGCGCGAGATAGGTGGCGCGCGGGTTTTCGAGATCGGGGCGGTTTTGCAGGTAGCGCGGATTCTTTGAGGGCCGGCCCTCCACGATCCGAGGGTGGGACGGCGACACGAGGTGCGCGGGCCGGCCGACGGCGAGAAAGCCCTGGAACATGTTCTGCATGGGTTCGGTGAACGCCTCAAAGCCGACGGCGTCCTCGACGATGGCACGGGCGGCCTCGCGGTTGATCGGCTCGTAATTCGAAAAGAAATGGCCGGCTCCGCCGAAGTCGCGTTCTGTGCGCCGGTCATAGCCGCGCACGATGGCGTCGTCGGGCCGCTGGAAGAGCTGCTGCTCGCAGTTGTGGACGAATTTGAGCGAGGGCTCCGTGACCCAGGCCGGCAGACCGGGCACCTGGCCGCGCGGCGCGACGGCCGAAGCCGTGATGTCGTCCTCGGTCTGGATTTTTTCGGCAGGATAAAAGTCCGAGCGCAGCGTGAACGTGCGCCAGCCGCCCTCGCGGGTATAGCCCACGCGCAGGTAGTGGGTGAGGAGCTTTTCGGTGTGGTGCTTGAGCTCGTGGCCGGGACGGGCGTTGATCGTGTCCACGCTGAACTGTGCGCGCCAGTCTTCGCCCCACTCGGGCTTGTAGAGCCGCTTGAGGAGGAGCACCAGGTCGCGAACGGAGCGCGGGATGGTGGCAAGCCAGGCGTTGTATTCGTCGGTGTAGTCGGGGCTGCGGCTGAGGAGCTTGACGACCGAGCCGAGCGAGCGTTCCGGGCTGAGGATGGAGCGCGCCCGTCCGCCGTGGTGCAGCGGCTGCCGAAAACGGGCGCTGTAGTCGTGAAGCAAAATCTCCTCGACGAAGTCGAGGTCGTGACCGAGGTCACTGACATACACCGGGCCGGAAAACATCGCGTCGGAGATGGGCTTCGATATTTCTGACTTGCCGCCGCCGGAGACGGTGCAGGGTTTGTGGCAGAGCAGGCCTTCCGCCGTGGTGCCGCGCAGGCGCCAGCGGTGGCTGTCGTCGGGCTTCGCCATTTCGACCTTGTAGCCGGAGGGCAGCACATAGGTTGTGCCCGGGAGCAGTTTCAGCGTCTGTTCCGCGGCCGACTTCGCCGAGGCTTCGTCGCCCAGGCCGGCGGCGTTGCGCCAAGTGATGCGCTGCGTGCGCAGGTCGAAACGGGCGTCGGCCGGCACATAGCTGATGCCGGGAAAAGCGGTGTCGCGCGCCCAGCCGCCCGGCTGCAGCTCGGCCGTGCGGCCGAGCCGGGCCAGCGACTCGGCGAACGTGTGGTTCACGTCGGGCCGGTTGGTCGCAAGCTGAAAGGTTTCACCCAGATCGTAGCTGGGAAACACAATGGCGCCGCCGGCGTGTTCCTCTTCGCAGCGGCCGAGGAGATTGGCCGCAAAGCTGAGCTGAGTCTTCACCTCCTTTTTGCAGTAGCCGAAATAGTTGTCGGAAATAAAGGTGACGACCACACCCGAGGCGTCGCGCGCGGTGAGCTTGAAGGCACCGCCGTCATTGTAGAGCTCCCCTTCGGACTTCCAGCACATCCCGTCACGGCGCTGGCGCGGGGTGGCGTCGGCCCACTTCGGCAGGCCGAGTTCTTGTTTCGTGAGCCGGTTCAGGTGGGGGGCCAGAATGACGCAGCCCGTGTGGCCGCTCCAGTGCCCGGGATCGAGGGCGGCGTCGTTTTCCGGGAGATGCGGATCGCCGGCGTTGCCGAAGATGCGCTCGATAAAATCGAGGTTGGCCACCAGCGCGCCGGGCACAAAAAAGCGCGTCTCCATCGCGCGCTGCGGGGAAAAGCCGGGCACCTCCGGGCAGACTACCGGGCGCAGGTAGAGCGAGACGAAACATTCGGCCGCCGCCGCCGCGCCAGCGGTAAAGGGCAGGCGCAGGAGCTCCGGTGGCGGCGCCAGGGCGGCGCTCAGCAAGCGGCCATAGACGGCGGCGGGCACGGCCTTCTTGTCATCGGGGATGGGCAGCCCGCCCTCGGCGACGTGGAAGATGCCCTGCGTGGTGCGGCGGTCGCTGCGAGGATTGTGCAGCACGCCCTGACGGACACGATAGGAGGAGAGGATGTCGCTTTCGTGGCGGTCGCCGCCGGGCGGCAGCGAAAGCAGCCGCGCGAGACCGCGCCGATCGAGCACGCGCGTGGACGAAGGCAGGCGCGGCACCTCGCACTGGCCGTCGAGCTGGTCGTAGAGAAAATTCTGGATGCGCTGGTCCACCGGGCAAAGATGGCGCGCCAGCACGCGGTCCTTTTCCCGGCTCAGCGCGAGAAAATGATCCACCAACGGCGCGAGGCCGTCAGCGGCGCCGGAGAGGGGCGGGACACCCGGCTGGCCGATCTCGTGCAGCTTGAGATTCAAATAGGCGACCAGTTGGACGTCGGCGTCCGGGATGTCATGGGAGAGGAGGGACGAGGTCATGATGCGGCGCAGTGATCCATGGAGCAGCCTGCCTAGCAAAGCCCGCACCAAAACCGACGCAATCATGGAAAGAATGGCGGGCATGATCGCAGCAAATTTGGCTCGCGCCGCCGCGCACGGGCAGTTTGTTGCAGTCCGGCTCTTCCTCTCCCCTCCCGCCATGAAACTTCCCCTCTTATCCTGCCTTCCTCTCCTCCTCGGTGTGGTCGCTCCGCTCCTCGCCGCCGACAATCCTCCGGCTGCCGCCCCTCGTGGCGCACCGACTCCGCCGGCAACTCCTCCGGTCGCCCCGCCCTTTCCCGGCAAGCGCACCACCGGCCCCTACGTCCACGGCCCGGATTCGAAGCCGCAGGATGGGGTGCCCAAGGGTCGCCTGGAGGGCCCGTTTGAATTCAAGAGCCGGATCATTGCCGGCACCGTGCGGCGGTACTGGGTTTTTATCCCGGCCCAATACACGCCCGACAAGGCGGCCTGCCTGCTGGTGTTTCAGGACGGCCAGCGCGCCACCGACCCCGCCCCCAACGCTTCGCTCCGCATCCCGCAGGTGATGGAAAACCTCATCGCCAAAAAGGAGATGCCCGTGACCATCGGCCTGTTCATCACGCCGGGCAACCTCAGTGACACCTATCCCGACAACCTAGGCACCGGCAACCCCGGCAACCGGGCGCAGGAGTATGACGCCGTCAACGACACCTATGCCCGTTTCCTCATCGAGGAGATGCTGCCCGAGCTGAAGAAAAAATACACCATCACCGACGACCCGGAGGGCCGCCTCATCGGCGGCACGAGCAGCGGCGCGATCTGCGCGTTCACCGTCGCGTGGAACCGGCCCGACCAATTTCGCAAGGTCATCAGCATGATCGGGAGCTTTACGTCAATCGGGTGGCGGCCCGCCCAGAACGGCCAGCCGGCGGTGCCGGGTGGCGAAAGCTACCCGACCATGATTCGCAAAACGCCGCCCAAGCCGCTCCGGGTCTTCCTCCAGGACGGCTCCAACGACCTCGACAATGAGCACGGCAACTGGTTTCTTTCCAACCAGCAGATGCTCGCC
>JBAXLL010000069.1:0-7832 GCA_037134835.1 Verrucomicrobiota bacterium | reverse complement strand
CATCGGTTGCTGTGTCGCAGGCGTGCAGCGCGATGAGCACGTCCGGCACCGGTTGGCAGGTCGCGGCGGCGTCCCCGATCTTGCCGGCGGCGAAGGCCAGGTTGGCAAAGCCGCTTGCAGCCGCCACACGATTGCACAGCGCGACGAGTTCGGGTCGTTGCTCCACGCCGCGGACGCTGGCGCGCGGGCCGAGCAGTGCCGCCGTGGCAAAGGTGAGGTAACCTTTTCCGGCTCCCATATCCTCGACGCGCAGCGGGCCGTTCGTGAGGCCGGCTTCGGTCAGCAGATGAGTGAGGAGCTCGGCGAACTTCTGGATCTGGCGAAACTTGTCCGCCATGCCGGCGCGCGGCTGGCCATGGTCGTTGGTTATTCCGAGGGCGCGCAACCACGGGGCGTCGGCTGGGACGGGGTAAGCCTTCGGCTGGTCATGCGCGGTGGGGCCGGGCACCGGGGAGGCGTCCGTCTCGGCATGGGTGACAGTTTTGACCCGGAGACGCGCCGTGCCGTCGGGCTGGCCGCTGAACTGCGCGATCTGGCCGGCTGTGAACAGGTGCGCATCGAGGAAATCGCCGCCGATGAGTGGCTCCAGCAGCGCGAGCGCACCGGCGGGCGGGAAATTTTTAGTCAGGTCATTCGTGGCGTGTCGCCAGACGAGCGAGAGGTGTGTGCCGGCCTGCAGCGTGACGAACCGGACGGTGAGGTTTTTCAGCGTGGCGTCTGCGCCGCGATGCCGGCCGAGCGTGAGCTTGGTGAGCGTCTGGTCGCGCACGGTGGCGCGCAGCAGGGCGAGGAAGCGGTCGCGGGCATTGGCGTTCACCGGGAGAGAAGAATAGCCGGACGGGGCAAAGTCCATCCTGCGGTGCATCGGCGGCAAGCGGGCGGAAAAACCGCCAGAACCTTCTCAAGTTCCGGCATCGCGCCTGAGGAAAACCGGTTGCTCAGGCCTCGGCCCGGGCTTTGGCGTCGGACTCGATCAGAGCCTTGATGCGCTCCAGCTCGGTCTTTACCTGCGCTTTGACGGCGGGCAGGGCGGTGGCGTCGGCCACGGGGGCGTGGGCGAAGACGTAGAACTTCATCTTCGGCTCCGTGCCGGAGCCGCGCGCGGCGAAGCTCCAGCCATTGGCCAGAGTCACGACATAGAAATCTTGGCGCGGAACTTTTTCGCCATCGGCGTCGAGGATATCCTGCCGGCCAAAGTCTTCGAACTTGGCCACGGTCACACTGCCGAATGCGCGTGGTGGCGCAGCGCGGTAGGTGTCGAGGATGCGCTTGATTTTCGCCGCGCCGCTCGCTCCTTCGTAGTAGAGGTTGATCACCCCTTCGAGATAGAATCCGTGGCGCACATAGAGCGCGTCGAGCTGTTCGGTCACCGTGAGGCTGCGCGCCTTTACGGCGGCGCAGAGCTCGGCGAACATGAGGCAGGCGGAGTTGCCGTCCTTGTCGCGAACGGCATCATTGGGCAGGTAGCCGTAGCTTTCCTCGCTGCCAAACGCGTAGAACGTGCTGTGCTGCTGGAGCAGCGCGGCGCGTTCGGCGGGTGGCGTCGCGTCGTAGTCAAAGCCTGCGTCCATCGCGGCGCGCAGCTGATCCTCGTAGCGGCGAAGCTTGGCGGCGATCCACTTGAAGCCCGTGAGCGTGTTCACGACCTTTACACCGTGGGCGCGAGCGATGGCATCCTGCAGCGGCGAGGTGACAAATGTCTTGATCACGGCCACGTGCTCCGAGCCGGCGGCGGGGATCAGGCCGAGTTCCTTCATTTTGCCGAGACGGTAATCAATGAGCAGGGCGCCAGTCTGGTTGCCGGTGAGCAGCTCCATTTTCCCCGCGCGGTTGCGGACGGCGACGCCCATCCGGTCGGCGTCGGGATCCGTGGCGAGGACCACGTCGCAGCCCTCGCGTTCGGCGAGCGCGACCGCGAGCGCGAGTGCCTCGGCGTTTTCGGGATTGGGCGACTTCACCGTGGGAAACCGGCCGTCAAACGCGACCTGCTCCAGCACCTCCAGCACTTCGCAGCCCGCGTGCAGCAGCAGCGGGACCGAGGTGACGCCGCCCGTGCCGTGGATGTTGGTGAAGGCCACGCGGAGCCTGGTTTTTTTGAATACCGCGGGTGCGAGCGCAGCCTGCGCGGCGACGGCGAGGTAGGCGTCGTCCGCCATGCGGCCGAGCGTGACGACACGGGTGAGGTTTTTGTTCAGAAATGCCCCCAATTCGCCAAGCGGCACGGCGTTGACGGCGGCGATGATGGCGGTGTCGTGCGGCGGCACGACCTGGGCGCCGTCGTCGAAATAGGCCTTGAACCCGTTGTCGTGGGGCGGATTGTGGCTGGCGGTGATGACGATGCCGGCATGGGCGCCGAGGCAGCGCACGGTGTAGCTGAGCTGTGGCGTCGAGCGCGGGCCGTCGAAGATGAACGCCTCGCCGCCGAGCCGCGTCCACGCCGATGCGGCCAGTTCGCAGAAATGCCGGGAGAAATGGCGGACATCGTGTGCGATGACGAACTTGGGCTGGGTGTGGTGCCCGCTTGCGGCGAGATGCGCCTGCACGTGGCGGAACAGGCCGACCGTCGCGCGGATGAGCGTGAAGTCATTGAGCATGTTGCAGCCGGCGGCGGCGTAGGCGGGGGATCGGGGGGTGAGTTCCCCGAATCCGTCAAGCGTACTCTGTGGCTCCTCCGACGGCCCACGCTCGGCGGCGGTTGTGATCACGCCAATGGTGCGTCCGCGCATACCGCCGGTGCCGAACTCAAGGTAACGGTAAAAGCGGTCATTCAGTTCACCCCAAGACTCGCTCGCGACGAGTTCACTGATGCTCGCCTCGACCCACGCCGGCAGCTTGGCGTCCAGCCACGCGGCAAGGTTTTCGGCAGCGGCGGGTAGGATTTGGCCAGATTTGGCGGCGGCACGGATGCGGTCGAGCGTGGTCATCGGTGAAGGTTATTAGCTTCAGGCAAAGGATAGGCCGGGCGCAAATAAAACTTTCAGATCCTTTTGCCTGTAGCGACTTTGGAGTGAGGCATGCATTCCAGATAAAGTCCATCGCACATCGCAGGTTTGGCTGGGAGTTGTTTCCACGAACTGGCGAATGTCTCTTCATCCGTACCAAACAGCGGCGAGACTTCGATGGCAAAAGGAGGCAGGCCCGTGGCGTCCGTCTCAATGCTGGCACCGGCGGTGCGCAGCCAGCGGGCAAACTGCCGAAGCTGGTCGGCGCGGCAGGTGGCGGGCGAGTCCGCCCCGTCGGCATTTTTGACCGGTGAGAAATCCTCGGCGCGCCTGGTCTCGATGACCACGGGATTTTTGGCGAAGGGTAGGGCGTCGAAGACAAACATCTCGAACTTCACGCCATTTTCCCGCTCGGGCTTTACCGGGCGGCCGGCGGCGTCGAGCGCGGGGATTTTTTTTTCGGCGCGGTGAAACGGCAGCGAGTTGGTGCCTCCGCGCGCCATGCGCCGGACGAACTCGCGGTCGAGCACATGGATCGCGATGCTACCTGCGCGGTAGCGCAGCGCGCCGCCGGCCTCGCGCTCCGTGATTTTTTTCTTCATCTCCGGCTCGGAATATTCAATCACCGCGACTTTTCCGCCCAGCGTGCAAAAGTGGCCGACCTTTTCCTCCGGGCCGGCCTTGGTCACCATCTTGCTCGACATCTCGGAGTCGCGCAGCAGATGCCATCCGATAAACTCCGGGTCGAGGCAGCGTACGAGCGGGTTGTCCACTTGGAAGTAGCTGATGGTGTCCGCACCCTCGCGCGCCATGAGGTCGAGCGCACCGCTGCGGTCGAGTGCACGGAGCGAGCCGCCGTGGCCGTCGGGCGAAAGCGCAATGGCGTCTGGTGCCTCCAGTAAAATTTTGCCGTCAAAGCCGACTGCCGGCATCCGGCCTTGCCGGAAGAAATGGACCCGCGATGGATCGAGGCCGAAATGGCGGTGGGCGGTAAAAAACTCCTCGGTCGCCTGATGGTTCGCATGGCTGGTCATGACAAACCAGCGGGGGGCGCGGCCATGGCGCCGCCCGGCGGCGAGAATTTTCTCGGCAAAGACCTGGAAGAGCGGCTTTCGCTTTACGGGTGTGACCGGAAATGTGCCCTTGGGTCCGTCGTAGCCCAGGCGGGTGCCCTGGCCACCCGCCACGGTGAAAGCTGCCACGCGGCCGGAGCGCAGCGCGGCCTCGCCGGCGGCGCGGGCCGCATCCCAGGCGGCGGGGTCGCCACCATTTTCGGGGCGCGGCTCAAAGGGCGCAGGGGCGAGCCCGGCGAGTTCCATCCCGGTGCCCGCGCCGGAGGCGAGCAGCGTGCAGTGCAGTCGGGCGATCTCGGCGAGATCAATTTCCGCAGCCTGGGCGATCAGCCGGGCCTGCGCCTCGGGCGCAAGCCGGTCCCAGAAGGCAAAAACCTGCCCCTGCCCGGCTTGGGCGAACGCGGTGATGAGCGATTGCGGATCAGTCGGCGGAGCCATGCGCGGATGGGCGCGATTGAACGCGGGGCGTGCTGGCTGGGCAATGCGAATCTGGGATTCCATCAGCCCATTCGGACCGCGCTCCTTCTTTCACGTAGGGGCGCAGACTTGAAGCGCCCTCATCGCTCGCCTCGCAACCCCAAGGGCGCAGCAAGACACTGCGCCCCTACGTGGATCCCGCTGAATGGCGGCCTGCCAATCGGCTTGCCAATGCGCGCTGCCCAGCGGAAAACGGCGCGTGTCGAAGCACCTCAAGCACATTGGCGTCGTCTCACTGCTCACTGTGGTGTCGCGCGGGCTTGGGATGGTGCGCGACCAGTTGGGCGCGGCGGTGTTTGGAGCCAGCGTGCTTAACTCGGCGTTTCTCACCGCTTTCCGCCTGCCCAACCTCTTCCGTCGGCTGCTGGGCGAGGGCTCGCTCACGGCGGCGTTTCTCCCGACATTGCAGGAGGAGCTGCACGGGCAGGGCCGGGGGGCCGCATTTGCCCTGCTTAATCAGGTCGTAAGCTGGCTTGGGGCCGTCACCGGCGGTCTGACGGCGGTGGCGATGCTGCTGTTCAGCCAGTCGCGGCTGGTCGGCGGCTTCGACGACCGGTGGCATCTGGTTGCCGACCTCAGCGTGTGGTTGTTTCCCTACCTCGCGCTGGTGTGCGTGGCGGCGGCGTTCAACGCCACGCTCAACGTCCTCCATCGGTTCACCGAGCCGGCGCTCTCGCCCATCTGGCTCAACCTGTGCATGATTTTCTCGCTCGGCGGTGCAGGGCTGCACTGGGCGCAGACCGACCTCGGAAAAATCCACTGGCTGTGTGCGGGCGTGCTCGCCGGCGGATTTTTGCAGATGGTCGTGCCGGCGGCCGTGCTGATACGCGAGGGCTGGCGGCCACGCGCCGACTTTGCGCTCTCACCCCGGGTGCGCGAGATCGCCCGGCTGATGACTCCGGGATTCTTTGGCACGGCGATCTACCAGGTGAATATTTTTGTCGCCAGCCTGCTCGCCTACGGGCTCAACGAGTCGGCCGGCACGCTGCTGTTTTACGCGAACCGGCTCATGGAGCTGCCCGTCGGTGTCTTCGCCATCGCGGTTTCGACGGTGGTCTATCCGCTCCTCGCCCGCCATGCGGCGGAGCAAAAATTTGACGACATGGCGGCGGACTTCAGACGTGGGGTACGGCTGATTTTGGTCCTCAACATCCCCGCGGCCGCCGGTCTGGCGCTGCTCAGCGGGCCGATCGTGCGGCTGCTCTACCGGCACGGCAGCTTCACCGCGGCTGATGCCGCCGCGATGACGCCGCTGCTTGCGCTCTTCGCGATCGGGCTGCCATTTTTTTCCATCACGAGCCTGACCGTGCGCGCATTTTACGCGGTAAAGGACACCACCACGCCGGTGCGCGTCGCGCTGATTGACTTTATGGTCAACCTTGTCCTCAGCGTCGCGCTCATGCGCTGGCTTGGCGCGGCGGGCCTCGTGCTGGCCAGCACCGCGGCCATCGTCGTGCAGGCCGTGCTGCTCCAGCGTGCGCTGGTCCGTCGGTATCCGGCGATGACCTTGGCGCCGGTCTGGCCGGACATGCTCAAGGTGTTTGCCGCCACATGTGGCATGGGCGTCGTGGTCTGGGGCGGCTGGCGGCTCATCGTGGCGGCGGCGCCGGGCCGGGCGGGCGACATGATGGCGGTCGGCGGCCTCATTCCGCTCGCCGTACTGGCCTATGCCGGCCTGCTAAAGTTGCTGCGGGTCGAGGAGTTCGAGACGCTGTTGTCGCTGTTGCGGAAAAAGCGCGGCGGATAGGCGTGTGGTATCCTCGTTCAGCTTCCCGTGATCAGATAGACGTGATACAAATACAGCTCCCGGAAAAAGAAACCAAGCCGGGTCGGCAGCGAGCGATAGCGGCTGGTAGGGGTGGGGGAGGTGACCGCGGTGATTTTCAAATCAGCCGCGATCGCCGCCGCGCGTTTCAAATGCAGCGGGTCGCTGACCAGAATGGCGGTTTTAAGGGACTTGGCCTGCATGATGGTTTTCGCGGCCATCAGATTACCGAGGGTGCTGCGGGAATAGGTCTCGATGAGAATGTCGGCGGCAGGCACGCCATGAGCCATCGCATATTTCCGGGCGACTTCGGATTCCGCCATCTCGGCTCCGGTTCCGTGGCCACCGGTGAAGAGCAACCAGCGGACCGTTCCGGCCTGATAAAGGCTGATGGCGTGGCGGATGCGCTCCTCCAGCACGGGAGAGGGTTTGGGGCCATAAGCGGCGGCACCCAACACAATGGCGCAGTCGGAAGTCCGGGCCTGATCATGCCAGCCGCTCTGGACAATCATGCCACCCACGAACGCCAGCCATCCGAGCAGGGCGATGACGGAGGTGAGGACCAAACGGGAAGATCGGATTTTCCTACGTGGCATGGACAATCATTTTCCAACCTTGTCGCGTTGGATCCACACGACGGCGGTTGCGATTGCACTGACATCCCGCTCCGGCCTTCACGCCGCGTTCTGCCCCTGCTCCGGCTTTGAGGTCTTGCGGAGGGAGGGGCGGCGGGTGCCGGCGACCACGGCGGCATCAATCACCACCTCGGCCACGTCGTCGCGCTGCGGCAGGTCAAACATTACTTCGAGCATCAGGCCTTCCATGATGGCGCGCAGGGCGCGCGCGCCGGTCTTGAGCTCGACGGCCTTGGCGGCAATGGCCTTCACGGCATCGGGCGTGAACTTGAGGCGCACACCGTCCATCGCAAAGAGCTTGGCGTATTGCTTCACGATCGCGTTTTTCGTCTTGAGCAGGATTTTTTCCAGGTCGGCGGCCTGCAGGGGGTCGAGCACGGACACGACGGGCAACCGCCCGATGAACTCGGGGATCATGCCGAAGCGGATGAGATCCTCGGGCTCAAGCGACTTCATCAGCGCCTCCGCGTTGAGGGCGGTTTCCTCGCGCTGCGACTGGATGGCGGCGAACCCCGTGCTGCGCCGGCCCAGCCGGCGTTGTACGATGGAGTCAAGGCCGACGAAGGCCCCGCCGCAGATGAAGAGGACGTTGGCGGTGTTAACCTGCACGTATTCCTGGTTGGGGTGCTTGCGGCCGCCTTGCGGGGGGACGTTGCAGGTGGTGCCTTCCAGAATTTTCAGCAGCGCCTGTTGCACGCCTTCGCCGGACACGTCGCGAGTGATGGAGACGTTCTCAGTCTTGCGGCCGATCTTGTCGATCTCGTCAATGTACACGATGCCGCATTCGGCGCGCTTCACGTCGTAATTGGCCGCCTGCAGGAGCCGGAGGACGACATTTTCCACGTCTTCGCCCACATAACCGGCCTCGGTGAGCGTGGTGGCGTCGGAGATGGCAAACGGCACGTCCAGTATCCGGGCCAGCGTGCGCGCGAGCAGGGTC
>JBAXLL010000068.1:0-7841 GCA_037134835.1 Verrucomicrobiota bacterium | reverse complement strand
GGATCAGGTCGTCGAGGGAAATCACCCTGCAACGGCGGCCAAAAAGCGGGATTTCCACCGCCTGCTCCTTCAGCCGCGCGTAGTCGCCGACCCCGGCAATGTTGGAAAGAATATCCAGCACCCCGGCGTCCGTCTCAAGGTAAAGGTTTGCGACCGCCTGCCCGGCCGGCGGGTGCTCCAGAAACGACAGCCGCTTGTGCGTGATCCGATGCACGGGATGCAAGTCGGCCAGCGTCGCGCGCAGCTTCTCGACATTTTCCAGCGTGAGCGCGGCGCAGATGTCGAGGTCTTCCGTGACATCGGCGGCCCCGTGCATCACGCCCGCGAAGCCGCCGACCACGACGAACTCGAAGCCCGCGTCAGCGAGCCGTTGGAGCAGAAGGTGCAGCGGTTTCACGGCGAAGGGCGGCCCCCGCCTCGCGGAAGGCCAGCATCAGTTCCAAGGCCGACTGGTGCCGCAGCACGCGCTCCTCGGGCGTGAGCGCGAGGTTCAGCTCGACCAGATTCACGTCAATCCCCGCTGCGCGGGCGTCCGCGATGGCGTGGTCGGCTTCAGCTTGGGTCATGTGGGGACTTTCGTCAAAATTCGCTGCGCCGCAAAGAAAAATTTCAGCCTCCCCGTGCATTTGCCCGACCCCAGCCTTTCAGTCCTTCAGCCTTTCAGCCTTCCCTGCTCACTCCTCCCCCGCCCGCCCCCGCCCGGCCTTGATGCCAGCGCGGTGCCGCTTGTCGGCAACCTGCTTCAGCTTTTGCCCGTGGCTCTTTTTGCGGTTGCGGCGGCGCGCCTGTTCGAACGCTGACCGCCGCGCGTGCTCGGCCGCGCGGCGCCGGCCCTCCAGTTTCGCCACCAACTCGGCCCAGGCCAGCTCACGGTTGGCCGCCTGCGAGCGCTCCCGCTGGCAGCGCGACTCCAGGCCCGTGGGCGCGTGGCGCAGCCAGACCGTCGAGGAGGTTTTGTTGATCTTCTGCCCCCCGGGACCGGAACCGCGCACGAAACGCTCCTCCACGTCGGCCGCACGGGCGCCGACGGCCGCCAGCCGGCTCAGAATTTGGCTTGGTAAATCCATGCTGCCGCCTTTTCTCAGGGGGAAACATTTCGGACGCAAGCGAGTCCTACTGTTCACCGCCCGGCCTGCCAGTTCTATCCTTCATTTTCCGCACTCCCGCGCCCTCAGCCCTTCATCCTTCTTCCTTCATAATTCATCCTTTCCGCACCATGTCCCCTTCTCCGCTTAATGGCCCCGCCTGGGCCCAAAAACTCCGCGATGAAATCGGCCGGGCTGTCATCGGCCAGCACCTGATCGTCGAGCGCCTGCTCGTCGCCCTGCTCGCCAACGGCCACGTCCTCCTGGAAGGCATGCCCGGGCTGGCCAAGACACTCCTTGTCCGCTCGCTCGGCTCCGCGCTCGGCGTGCAATTCGAGCGCATCCAGTTCACCCCCGACCTGCTGCCCAGCGACGTGGTCGGCACAATGATCTATTCGCCGAAAGACGGCGCGTTCAGCCCGCACCATGGTCCGATTTTTTCCAACCTCCTCCTCGCCGACGAGATCAACCGCGCCCCCGCCAAGGTGCAGAGTGCCCTGCTCGAGGCCATGCAGGAGCGGCAGGTCACGATCGGTGTGCAAACGCATCTGCTGCCGAAACCGTTTTTCGTCATGGCCACGCAAAACCCCATTGAGCAGGAGGGCACCTATCCGCTGCCCGAAGCACAGACCGACCGGTTTCTTTTCAAGCTCATAGTGGACTATCCTGCGCCCGCCGATGAAGCGGCCATGCTCCAGCGCTGGGGTCAGGTCACCCAGCAGCCCGCCTTAAAGGCCGTCTCGGGCGGCGAAGAACTGCTCAACCTTCGCCGCGCCGTTGACCAGATCCACGTCGCGCCAGCCGTGCAAAGCTACATCCTCGCACTCGTGCGTGCCACCCGTGACCGGGCGACGCCCGCGGCGGGGTCTACCCACAAACGGCAGCTCAGTTTTGGCGCGTCGCCGCGGGCCTCGCTCGCGCTTTACCAGGCGGGCCGCGCCCTTGCTTGGCTGCGGGGCGAGGATTTCGTCAGCCCCGCGCTGGTGCAGGAGCTTGCGCCGGACGTGCTCCGCCATCGCGTCGGCCTCACCTACGAGGCAGAAGCAGAGGAGATGACTGCCGATAAAATCGTGGCACAGGTGATCGCCACGACGCAGGTGCCAGCGCACGCGCACCCTTAACGACTCCGCCCTCGTTCTCTTGCTCCTACTCGTTCTCCTTTCTGCTGAATAGGTATAACTTGAGAACGAGTAGGAGCAAGAGAACGAAAACGATTTTCAGTCCACCATGCTCGCCAACTCCACCGCCACCCAACCAGCCACCCCGCTCGCGCTGCTGCGCCGGCTGGAATGGCGCGTGCGCCACACGGTGGAAAATGTCCTCAGCGGCGAATATCGCTCGGCCTTCCGCGGACGTGGCATGGAGTTTGACCAAGTTGTGCGCTACGAATTTGGTGACGATGTGCGCGACATTGACTGGAATGTCACGGCCCGGCTCGGCGAGCCTTACCGCAAGAAGTTTGTCGAGGAACGCGAGGTCACCGTGCTCGTCGTGTTTGAGGACACACCGAGCCTGCAATTTGGCTCCGGGACGCAATCCAAACGTGAGACGCTGCTTGAGCTCGCCGGCATCGTCATGCTCCTCGGCGCGGTCAACCGTGACCGGGTAGGCTTCCTGCACGCCACCGCCGGCGGCTACCTGCTGCGTGAGCCGGTGCGCGGTCGCGGCCAGATTCTGCACGCCGCCTCCTCGCTACTCTCGCAGCCGCCGCCGCCGCTCACCGTTGAGGGCGGCCAAACGGACCCCGGGAGGCCGGAGGCCTCCCGCTCCGGCTCTCCGTCGCTTCCCTGGAGGCTGCTGGCCCGCGCCGCGCCGCGCCACAGCGTTCTCATCTGGCTCGGCGATTTCCCCCCCCGCCCCGCGCCCGACGGCTGGGCGGTGCTCCAGCGTCGCTATCAAACGATGGGCTTCCGGGTGGACGACCCATGGGATCACGCCCTGCCCGCCAGCGAAAACTTCGCCGCCTACGATCCCGTCGCCGGCCGGCTCGTCACGCTGGAAAACTCGGCGGCCGAGCGCGCCGCCCACGCCATCTGGCGGCGCCAACGCGAAGAATCCTGGGCCGCCCTGTTTCCCGACACCTTCAGCCGCCTCGTCGTCGGCACCGACCACGACCGCCTCGACGCGCTCATACGCTTCTTCCACACCCGGATGAGCGCCGGGGGCGCAAGGGCCCGATAACCAGATGCCTCCCCTTTTCTCCTGCCACCTGGCGCTTCTCACCTCAAACTTGCGGCTCGCCGATCCGCTCTGGCTGCTGGCGCTGCTGCTCATCCCCCTGGTCCTGTGGTGGCGCGGGCGGCGCACCGTGCCCGTGCTGCTGGTGCCGTTCGCCGCCCGGTGGCACCGGCCATCGGCCGTATCGCCCTCGCGCTGGCGGGCGTTGCTCGCCGTGCTCGCACTGGTGCTGCTCGCCTTCGCCCTCGCCCGCCCGCAACGCGTGGAGGACAAGATCATCGAGCGGACCGAAGGCTACGATCTCGTGCTCTGCATAGACCTCTCGGGCTCCATGCTGGCGGAAGACTATGAGAAGGATGGGCACCGTTTTAACCGCCTGCAGACGATCAAACCCGTCATCGAATCCTTCATCGAACAACGCCCCAACGACCGCATCGGTGTCGCGGTGTTTGGCGAACGCGCCTACACCCTCGCGCCGCTTACCTTTGACCACACCTGGCTCTCCGCGCAGGTCAACCGCCTCCGCATCGGCCTGGTTGGCCCCGGCCGCACCGCTATCGGTGACGGCCTCGGTGTCGCCCTCACCCGGCTTGAACAGTCCGCGCGCGAGGCCAATGGCCGTCGGCAGGGTGCGTTCATTGTGCTCCTCACCGATGGCGAAAACAATAGCGGCGCGCTCGACCCGGAGCAGGCCGCCGCCATCGCCAAGTCCCGTGGCGTGCCCATCTACACAGTCGGCGCGGGCCGCAGCGGCCTCGTGCCCATGCCCAATTTTGACGCCAACGGCCGGCCCACGGGAGGCTACCACACCGAGATGTCCGATCTCGATGAACGCCCGCTCCGCGCCATCGCCGCGCTGACCGGCGGAGAATTTTACCGCGCTGATGACACCCGCACGGTCGAGGAAGCCTTCAAGGCGATCAACCGCGCCCAAAAAATCGAGTTCGAGTCGAAGAGCCACCTCGTTACGACCGAACTGTTTGCGTGGCTGGCCGCACCCGGCCTCGCCTGCATGGCGCTGGCGGCCGTCGGTGGTGCGCGCCGTCCCGGCCCGCCAGCCTGAGCTGCCACCGCCCCCCCACATCCATGCTGAAACACCAAAATGATTTTCCCTCCCGCTCCTGGCCCGGGCCTGCCACCTTCATGGCCCGGTGCGATAGCAAAGGGGAAAGCTGGAAATGGCTGAGGTCTGCCGCAACCGGTGCGGAGGGTGATGTCGCGCCCACCGCAGGCGACAAGACCAGGCCCGCTGCCAGCCTTGAATGTTCCCTTTCTCTCATTTTTCCCGGGCCATTGGGATTAGGCCTCCGGGATTTTAAAAAATGACCTTCGCCTCCCCCCATGTTCTCTGGCTCGTGTTGGTGCCGGCCCTCTGGCTGGCAGGGGAATTTGCGCGCGCCGCGCGCGCCGTCGGCCAAGCCCATCCGAAAATCCTCCGGGCCGAGGCCGGCACCAACTCGGTCACATTTTCCGCGCTTCAGCCTTTCAGTCCTGGAGCCATTCCGGCTTTGTCGCGCGCCAGCGGCCGCCACGTCCGCTGGCGTTTTCAGCTCGGTCTCGCCTTTGCGCTGCTCGCGCTCGCCCAGCCGCAATGGGGCCGGATCGTAGAGCCGGTGTTTGAGCAGGCGCGCGACATCCTGATCGCCATGGATCTCTCGCGTTCCATGCTCGCGCCTGATGTGAAGCCCACCCGTCTGGAGCGTGCCCGCCTGCTCGTAACCAGCCTGCTGGAGAAACTGCACGGCGAACGGGTCGGCCTCGTCGTGTTTTCCGGCACGGCATTTCTCCAGAGCCCCCTCAGCGGCGATTACGAGATTCTCCGCGAGTTTCTCCCCGCGCTCGGTCCGGACTACCTCCCCGAAGGCGGCACCAATTACTCCGCCCTCGCCGACACCGCGCTGGCCGCGTTCGGGAACGGCAGCGCGGCCGACCGCTTCCTCATCATCCTGAGCGACGGCGAGGCCGACGACGATTCGTGGCGGTCGCGGCTGGACGAGCTCAAGGCCAAGGGCGTCCGCATCATTGGTCTCGGAGTTGGAACGGCCGAAGGCGCCATGATCCCGGACGGCACCGGCCAGTTCGTCAAGGACGAGCGGGGTGCGGTTGTGCTCACCAAGCTCGACAGTTCCACCCTGCGCGCGCTCGCCGATGCCACCGGCGGGGCCTACGCTGACGCGAGCGGCTGGGTGGACCTTTCGCAGCTGCTGGAGACCACCGTTGAGCGCGGCCGGCGCGGCGCCTTCCGTGAAGCGGACCGCGTGCGACTCGCCGAGCGCTTCCAATGGGTGCTCGCCCCCGCACTGCTGCTCCTCGCTTGGAGTTTCTGGCGGGAGTTTCCGGTGCATCCGCATCCCCGTGCGCTCACGTTGCGCACGACCGCCACGGGTGGCGGGAGGCCGGAGCGAGGAAAACTCGCCTCCACGGTCGCATCACTGGCTCTCTTCCTGATTTCAGGTTTCTGGCTCCTGGCTCCTCCCGTGGCCCACGCCGTCGTCACCCGTTCCGAAACCGACAGCCAGGAAACTGTGCCTCTCCCCCGACTCGTCGCCCGTCTCGCCGCTTCACCCCACGCCACAGCCAGCGACTGGGCCGGCCTCGCCAACGAAACTCTCACCTGGGGCCACGCCCTCCAATCCACGCAAAAGCCTGTTGCCGAAGGCCCCGTGCAGGATGCCCTCGCCGCCGTCGAACTCGGGAAGAAACTCGACGCCAAGGCCGCTGACTGGCCCGCGCTTCGGACCGAACTGGAAAAGCTTCTGGAAATACCCGACGGACAAAAATCACCGCCGCCGGACCAGTCGCAGCAGCCAAACTCAAAGCCAGACCAACCGGATAAGGGCCAGTCGCAGGATCAGCCGCCGTCGGGCGGCCAGAACCAGTCCAAGGATCCCTCATCCTCATCGCCATCGCAAAACGATCCCGCTGCGCCGGAAAAACCGAACCCCGCCGAACAGCCGAAAAGCGGTGATCCTCAAAACCAGTCGGCGGCGAACTCGCCTGACCAACCACCGCCACCGGCAGGCCAGCAGACATTGGGTGATATGAAGTCCTCCGGCAACCAGTCTCCGCCACCACCATCCGGGGTGCAGCCTGGCGAAACGCAGCAGGTCGGCGGTACGCCAACCCAGGCCGTCGCGGCTTCTGCGACCGATCCCATGCTGGCCATGCCGTTACAGAAGCTCGACCAGTTGCGCGAGGCCGACTCGCCGGTCCGTCTCTACCAGCTCATGCAGCAGGCGGAAAATCCGTCCGCTCCGGATTCCGCCGCCAAAAAGCACAATTGGTAATTACCGCCATGCGCCGCCTCCTTGCCATATTTCTTCTTCTCGCCGCCGGTCTCTGCGCCCAAAGCATCCGCTGGGATCCGCCCGGCGGTACGCTGGCCCGCGGCCAGATCGTCCAGCTCAACCTCGTGTTTGAAAACTGCGAGCCCGACGGCAGCGTCGCCCTGCCCGCTGTCCCCGGACTTGAATTCGGCCAACCGACAGGAGGCATGAATGGCCTGAACGTAACCATCAATGGCCGAAGCCTCTCCGTCAACGGCTACACCCTCGCCTATCCAGTGCGGGCCAACACCGGCACCCAAGTTGATATTCCCGCCTTTGACGTGACCACCAAGCAGGGCCGCCTGCGGGTCGCCGCCGTCCACTACACGGTCGGAGCAGCGACCGTTGGCGGCAATGGCGCAGGGGTGCCGCTGGACTCCGTCGCGCAGTCGCGGTTTACGCTGCCGCGCACAGTGTGGGCCGGTGAAGTATTCTCCGTCGGATACTCGCTCGATGTCCTCGAACGTTACAACTACCAGCCGGGGAACAATCCTGAGTGGAAGTCCGCACCGTTGCTCGTCGAGGACGACTGGTCCAAGATAACCGCCCCCGCCCAAGCCCATGTCACTCGCGGCGGCGAAAGCTACATCGCCACCTCTTACCAGACGCGCGCCTACGTCAAAACGCCCGGTGAATTCACCCTCAACCCCGCCACCCAGATCGCCATTCTTCAGACCGGTGTGCAGGCTTTCGGCCTTTTTTCGCAGCGGGTGGTCGAGCGGTATGCCATCACCAGTGCGCCCGCCTCGCTCGTGGTGAAACCGCTGCCCGCGCCTGCCCCCGCCGGCTTCGCCGGCGCGGTCGGCGACCTCCGGCTTGCGGCCAAAGTCGTCCCCGTTGCCGCCGCCGTCGGCGAGCCCGTGACCTGGACGCTCACTCTCACCGGCACCGGCAACTGGCCCGACATCACCGCGCTCCCGCGCCGCAGCGTCTCCACGGATTTCCGTGTCATCTCACCCCAGGCAAAACATACCGCACCCGAAGACAAAATTTTCGACGCCACGCTCACCGAGGACATCGTGCTTATCCCCACCAAGCCCGGCACCTACACCCTCGGCCCCGTGAAGCTGGCCTGCTTCGACCCCAAAACCGGCCAATACAAAAACCTCATGACGGAAATATTCACCGTCACGGTATCCGGTGCGGCTTCCGCCGGCGGGGGAGCACAAGAATCGGGCAATGCGGCCGCTGCGCCGTCTGCCCCATCCACACCGCCCGCCAGCCCATCCGCGCCGGCCGGCATCCCCCGCGG
>JBAXLL010000067.1:0-7856 GCA_037134835.1 Verrucomicrobiota bacterium | reverse complement strand
GGTCCAGATCTACAACCTCGCCTGCCCCGCCTCGCCGCCGCATTATCAATACAATCCGATCAAGACGCTCAAGACTTCTATCCTCGGAGCCATCAACTGCCTCGGCCTCGCCAAGCGCGTACACGCCCGGGTATTTCAGGCCAGCACCAGCGAGGTTTATGGTGACCCGCACGTCCATCCCCAACCCGAGAGCTACTGGGGCCATGTCAACCCCATCGGCGGGCGCTCCTGCTACGACGAGGGCAAGCGCTGTGCCGAAACGCTGTTCTTCGACTACCATCGCAAGCATCAGGTAGACATCCGCGTCGTCCGCATCTTCAATACCTACGGCCCGCGCATGCTGGCCGACGATGGTCGCGTCGTCTCCAACTTCGTCGTGCAGGCCATCAAGGGCTCGCCTCTCACTATCTACGGCGACGGCTCACAGACGCGTTCGTTTTGCTACGTGGACGACCTCATCGAGGGCTTCGTGCGCCTGATGAACCAGACCGAAATCATCGGCCCGGTGAACCTTGGCAACCCCGGCGAGTTCACCATGCTGGAGCTCGCCCAGCACGTGCTCAAGCTCACCAAGAGCAAGTCAAAGATCGTCCACCGCCCCCTCCCACCCGACGATCCGAAGCAGCGCCGTCCCGACATCACCCTGGCCAAAAAAGCCCTCAAATGGCAGCCCAAGGTCCCGCTGGATGAAGGCCTGAAACGCACCATCGCGTACTTTAGAGCAGCTTAGCGAATTGTGGGGTGAAACGCAGGGCAAAACCTGCCCGCCAAGCTGCGGCTCATCGTGGATTGTTCGCCTACCCTCACAGCCGAAACATGGTCACAATATTTTAAAAGGCTGCAGGACTGGAAGTCGGAAGCTGATCGCGAGAACGCGGAAGGCGCGCGGACAGCGTCACTGAACCGACCAGCGAACCGTAGCACGGTCAGACCCGACCGTGCTTGATCCTAAATTCCTCAGTTGAGCAATGGATTCCACCTGCGCCGCAGTTGGATGCCTGTAGCGGTTATCACGTTCAGACATTCGGTTGCGTTTTTCCCGACCTTGTCAAAACAGGCCTGTTTTCGTGCTCTGAAAGTTCACCTGTCAGGTGTATTCTATACGGTGGTTTTCCCCTCTGGACAGTAATGTTCAACCGCAGAATTTAGGTTGATTGATGGTGCCAGCGCGAAAGACGCGGGCAGGTTGCCCTCGATACGCCGAGGGGCGGAAGTTTTCACTCCTCGTTATCGTCCCAGTGACGGCGGTAGGTAACGATCGACGCGCCGGATTTTCCGTGGAGATACCTGCCGGCACAGTCGCTCGACGCGCTCACATCCTTCGGCATCGCCCCCAAGGATTTTACCGTCAACCGCCTGACCGGTGAGTTCACCGCGCGTTTGGTGCCCGGCAAGCCCCCGGAGGCTGCGACCTTAAAGGCCGCCGTCACCGCCCATTTTCAGGAGCAACCGCTCGACTTGGCCGCAGAAGCCACGCTGACCGGTCCTAATACTACAGCCACGCTCAGTCTCGCGGCGGTGAATCCGTCACATTTCCGCCTGAAACTCCCCGGCGATCCGCCGCTGGCCGCACTGGATGTCCCGGTCCGAGTGGTCGCCATCGTCCGGGCCGCCTCCGATGGCAAACTCCAGGGCGCGACCCTCCGCCTTGAGGGTGGCCCGGGCCTGTTTCACGCCACAAAGGAGGTTTTCAATGCCGATGTGCCCGTCACGTCGCTCACGCTCGCCGCCACGGCGGACGGCGCCACCCTCCGCAATTTTTCCATCTCCACGCTGGCCCTCGACCTGGGCGGCATCCGCCTCGGTTTGGGCTGGGGAAAGCTGGCCCTCGCCGAACCGGGAGCCGTCTCGCGCGCCAGCGGCACGTTGATCCTGGAAAACGTCACGGTCACCCATGCACTCGCACTCTGGCCGGTGGACCTGCAGCCAAGTTTGCGCCGGCAGATCGCACCCGTCCTGCGCGACGGCGCTCTCACCCGCGCCACGTTCACCTTTTCCCTGCCATTTGATGTGGCCAAGCCCGCCGCCACCCGGGCGGACGAGCTGAAGGGCAGCATCCGTCTCGCCGGTCTGGTCGCCGCCCCGCCCCAGGCACCTGGCCCGGTGACGCTGCAGGAACTGGTCACCAGTGTGGAATGGCCAGGCGCGACCATCATCGTGACCGGGCTTGCGGCACCCGGCGTCACCCTGCCGAACACCACGGTGCGGATCGGCCACCTTGACCAGGCCGAACCGTCCGTTGAAGCCGAGACAGACTGGACGGCGGATTTCTCCACCGCATCCGCCTGGCTCGCGAGCCTTGGGCTGGCCCTGCCCCCCGGCGTGCCGCTCGATCTGGCGCGTCTGGCCGGAAAGGCCACAGGGAAGATTCAGGCCCAACTGCCGCTGGTCGTTCCGCTGGATCCAGCCCGGATCCGGGCCGAGGTCACCGTCGGGATCGCCTCGCCGGTGATTCCCCTCACCCTGCCCGGCCACGAACTCGGCCAGGGTGAACTCGGGCTCACCGCCACCGCGAGCCAGGGGATGTATGCCGCGCAGGTAACCTGGAAAAATCTGCGCCTGACCATACCCGGTGCTCTCACCGGGCCGGTGGATTTTTCCGCCCTGTTCGCGATGACGCCCGCCACGGACGAGCTGACCGCAAAGATTATCGTGGATGCCGCGCGCGCCCGCCTGCTCCTCGCAGGCGATGCAGCGCTGCCTCCGCTCGCGCCGCTCACGCTTGACGCCAAAATTACCGGCTGTCTGGAGTGACGTCCGCCGCCGTCGTCAACTATAAGACTTAAAAACCGTCTCCGGCTGCATCTCGCAGCCGACGTTGATGTACATGACCGCTAGCAGGGGAAATATCGTGGGGGATTTTCATTTTCGGGGGATGCTAACAGCTCCCGGAAGTGGCGGCCGTATAATCGGACCCTGGCAACAGCGCTGGCGGCAGGGCGGCGTGGCCACGCTGCGTAGCCGGGGTGCGGCCGGGCCGAAGCCCAAGCTCAGCGCGGGGCAGCGCGAGGGCCTTGCCGTCGCCTTGGTGGAGGGGCCGCAGGCCCACGGTTATGTGACGGCGGTGTGGACGCTGCCCCGGGTGCCCGCCTACGCGCCCGACCTCAACCCGGTGGAAATGCTCTGGGGCAACGTCAAAGACCGGGAACTGGCCAACCTGTGCGCCCCCAACCTCGGCGTGACGGCGCAAGTCGGCCCGCCGGGGCCGGCGGCGCGTCGCGCGCCACCCCACGCTCGCCCGCTCCTTCTTTGCCCACGCGGGCCTCACTTTGTGATTTATTGTCACTCTATTATGCGAGGTTCAGTAATAGAATAGCAGCGTAGCCCTCGCGAAATGTTGGAAATACCGGATGCCAGCCCAAGGTGCGGCGGATTTTTTCGCTGGCGATCACACGGTCGGGCATCACCGCCCGCCGACCTGGCACCCCCTCGCCGGTGAAGGATGGCACGGGTACGCCGAGTTGCGCGGCAAGCCACGTAACAACCTCGACCTTCGTCGCCGCGTAGTCGTCAGCCAGGTTGAATATTTCGCCGGCCGCGCCTGGCGACGTACCAAACCCCGCCCAGATCGCGGTGCAGATATCGTCGCGGTGGATCAGGTTGAGACGGTGGTCGCCGCGCCCGCCCAGATCGGCCGCACCCGCCCGCAACTGGTCGAGCAAGTGATGCCGTCCCGGCCCGTAAATGCCGGCCAGACGCAGGACCCACCTCCTTCCGGGCCAGCGCGCCGCGAGCGCCTCGGTTGCCACAAGTAAGTCGGCCTTCTCATTACCGCCCACCGCCATCGCCTCGGTCACGACGGGACCGCCATCCTGCGGATAAACTGAAGTGCTACCGGTGTAGATAAGCGTGCCGGAGGGCCCTCCACTGCGCTCCGCCCAAGCAAGCACGGACTGCATACCCTGGACATAGCTACGCTGGTAGCCATCCAGTCCGCCGCCGCCGGAGCTTACACTATTCAAAACGAAGTCCGCGCCACCCGCGATGCGGGCGTGCCAATCGTCATCGGCCAAATCGGCCACGATGGTCTCGACCCCCGCCGCCGCAAGCGCACGTGCCTTGTCGGCGTTGCGCGTCAGCGCGGTCACGCGAAGCCCGCGCACGATGCCCTGACGCGCAACCTCCGCGCCGACATAGCCTGCGCCGAAAACCACCAGCCGTTTGCCCAGAAAATTCATCCGCGCAATTGGTCACGAAAAGACCCCTAAGCACAACCAATCGCTGCCGAGCTTTGAAGTTAAGGAGATCGCGGAAACGAGGAGGGGAGGAAGCGCGGAAAGTTCTATGTTTTGAGTCAGGCAACCGAATCCAGTTACTTGGTCTTAAAACGAATGACTGTGATCGAATTACCAGGGAAGCTGTGATTCCAGCTCGCGCTGGCATCGCTGATGGCAAACTCCTTGGGCACGACGTTGAGCGGCTTTTCCACGCTATTGGTGTCGTTGGGCTGGCCGACCATCACCTGACCGGTGGCATTTTTCAGCACTTTTGCCCCCGCCAAATCAATGGTCATATTTTGCTCAACATCGAAAATATTGACGACCTTGAGGATGATGTCGCCGGATGCGTCCTCCTTGCTGGCGGAGGCAAAGAGCGGTTCGTTATAATTAGGGGCGGTGCCGCCGCGACCGCCGCGACCACGACCTCCAGCAGCCGGGGGAGGGGTGGCGGGAGCCGGTGCGGCAGGCGGCGTCGGTATCGTCTGCGGCGTGATGGACGCCACCGGCAGGACCAGGTCGCCGCGGGCATTGCTGAACATCTTCTGCACATAATACGGCGGTGAGGCGTAGGCGTTCAGGGTGTCATAGCCGATGAGGTCGGTGTTCCACTGGTGGGCACCGTTCTCCACTCGCGTGAGGAGGGGAGCGTAACAAGACATGATGACGAGGTCGGCATTGCGCTCCAATCCGGTGAGGAAGGCCGCGTCGGAGAGCGCGCAGATGAAGGTGGGGGTGAGCGGACGCTGACCGCCACCGGGGGAACCGGTTTCCTGTGACGCCCATTCGCCCTCAAAAACTTTGGGTCCATTGCGATCAGCCGTGTCGTAGCGGTGGGCATTGCGAATGGCATCGTTCGGGGACATGTAGGCGTGATTGTCGATCACGTCGTGTTTCACGCCGGGATTGGTGGTGGCGACCACTTGGATGGTCGGATACTTGGCTTTGATGGCATTGTAAAACAGCTCAAAGCGACCACCCTCCCCGCGATAGGTCGCGGTGCCGTTGTTCAGATTGTCCTCGTTGCCGATCTCGACGTAGGTGAGCTTGAAGGGCGCGGGGTGGCCGTCCTTGGCGCGGCGCGCACCCCACTCAGTGCTGGCGGCACCGGACACGTATTCGATTTCGTCGAGCGCGTCCTGGATGTAGGGCTTGAGAGCGTCGCCAGTCACCACACTGCGCCCTTGGTCAAGGCTCAGGCCCGCCCAGACTGCCAGCACCGGCTCCATCTTGAGCTCTTCGCACCATTCGAGAAACTCCAGCAGGCCCAAGCCGTCGGAGACGCGATAGCCCCAGGAGCCACCGTGACCGGGGCGTTGCTCCCACGCACCAACAGTGGTCTTGAAATTGTAGCGATCATTCAGGTTGGGGCCTTCCACGAAATTCCCGCCGGGAAAACGGAGGAACGCCGGCTTCATGTCGGCCAAAAGCTTCATGAGGTCAGGCCGGAAGCCGGTAACCGGACGCTGGCCCAAAGCCGGTCCGGTGCGTTCTTTGTACACTGGGGGGAACAGCGACACGAGGTTCAGGTTGACGGTGCCTTTTCCGGCGGCGGAGATGACGAAGCGGTTGGTGGCCGAGGGGGTGAGCCGGCCGGTCTTCAGGGTGACGCTGTAACGCTGCCATTTGTCAGTAATCATTCGCACGGTCGCAGTGGCGTGAACGGTTTTGCCGTCGTTGGACTCAATGGCCACCGTCAGCGGGCCGGTGAAGCCGTTGGATGCCTTGGCGTAAAACGAAGCCTGATAGGTGGTGTTGGCCAACGCAGGAATGCCCCAGTAACCTTCATTTGCCACCCCCACGCGCTGGCCGCTAGCGACGGCCGTGATGTTGAGCTTGAGGCTGGTTGTGAGCGCATCCGTATTGACCGGATCGGTAGTATCCAAGGAGATCTCACCCTGAGCGCCGTCTGAGTTGACCAATGACCAATTGGGGATGACGGGAGCCGAGGGAGGGGTCGCTGGCGCTGGCGCAGGAGGCGGGGGCGCGGCGGGGGCAGTAGCAGGCGCGCCGTCTGCGGCGGGAGGCTGGCCGCCCCTCCCGCGACCACCACGGCCGCCGCCGCCGCGAGGGGCAGGATTCTTGAAAATGCGATTTTGGATCAGTTCGGCGTAGAGGCCGCCATCGTAGGAGTGATTGATCTCCTCGGTCATCAGCCCGTAGAAAAGCGGGGAAATCTTGGCGCCGGGTTTGTCCACCTGAATGGTGATCTTGCCGGAATCTGCGGCATGGGCAGTGGCAGCGAAGACCAAGCTCGCACCAAGGGCGGCCAGTCCGAGCATGGAGTTGCGGGCAAGAGAAGACGAGGGGTGATAGTTCATGGGGAGAGCGATGTAGGCGCAGGTTTCCGACTCCAGCGACGAATCTGGCCGAAGTAAAAAACCAACGCATCTTTCGCTTATGTTACAAATCCTTCTTAATATGTTAGCGTCAAGCTCGCTTTGGGGAGGAAAGCAGGAAAACGCGGGCTTGGGGGCGCAGGTAACGGCTGCAGATCAAGGAAGGCCGGGCATGAAGATTGAGCGTGGTTGGTGAAACGATACCGACCAAGGTTAGGCTAGAGCGTCCTCGCAGAATGCTCAAACTGGGTCACTCGGCCATGATCTCGATCACCGCGACGGTATAAGGCGCGAGATTGAAAGTCATATCACGGGCAAATGCCATCGTCGTTTCCACGGGGTGAATCTTGGCCGGATCCGCCAGCGAATTCTCATCCGTGGGTGCCGCAGTGATGGAGTAGACGGTCACCTTTGCGCGAGCCGGCACTTTCGCGCCTTGGAGGCGCGCGAGGAACGGATGGGGACTGCCATCGTAATTGACCGCCTTGAGCACAAGGCGCTTCCCGTCGGTGCTGCCGGACGCAAGCGTGTCCACCGTGTCCGACAGCCAGCCTTCGGGTTTCATCTGGGAGATGTCGTTGAAAAAATTAGCCCGGTTGGGGATGTCCTTGAAGGTTCCCGAGGTGGTCGCATAGAGCTGTGGCGCATAATGTTCACGGAACAGTTTCTCGGCCAGGTAGCCCGAACCTGCAAACCATGAAACATGATCATGGTAGATCCACGCACGCCACTCCGCGTTGTCGGTGGTGTTGCGCATCAGCAGCGCGGGGCAGGTCATATTCAGCGTCGGGCTCAGCTTCTCGTAGCTCATCAGGCTGCCGGCGGCGTGCAGACCGGCGCGCCAGTCGTAGGTGCGGCACAGGCCCCACTCGAGCACCGCCAGCTTGATGGTGGGATGGGCGGAGCCATGGATGTAGTTGCAGACCCTCCCAAGGTAATCCTCGATCCGCCGGACCCCGGTCGCATAATTTTCCGGCTCATACTCGTAGTTGTGGCAGCCGAGGATGTCGAAGTTATCGCCAGCCAGATCAATGAGCTTCTGGCTCCAGTTCATGTCATTTGAGCGCTTCTGGCCGCAGGCCACGATCTTCACCCCAGGAGCGATCTGGCGCAGCCGGCGACCGTACAAGTTGACAATCGCCGCGTAGGCCTCGGGGCTGAGCTGATGGTTCATCGGCTCGTTGTCGATTTGGATGTATGGCACCACATAGGGCGCGGCATGACCGTTGGCCGCACGGCGGCGACCCCATTCGGTCGTGACGGGGTCCAGCAGGTAGTGCACCCAATCCATGGCATATTC
>JBAXLL010000066.1:0-7966 GCA_037134835.1 Verrucomicrobiota bacterium | reverse complement strand
CGAGACCCTCAACCTCGCTTCGTTGCTCTCACTGCCGGTCGTTTTTGTGATCGAGAACAACCGTTACGCCTACTCGACGCCCGTAAGCGAGCAGTTCGCCGCCGGCACCGAGCTATGGAAACGCGCCGCCGGCTACGGCATCGAGGGCTTTACCCTCGACGCGACGGCCGATCCCGCCGCCACCGCCCGCACCTTGGCCGCCGCCCTCGCGAAAGTCCGTGTCACCGGCCGCCCGCTGCTCATCGAGGCCTACACACTCCGCCTGCGCGGCCACGCCGCCTACGACACCTGCGACTACCTCCAGCCCGGCGAGAGCGACGCCTTCTTCGCCGCCGACCCGCTCCCCAAATTCCGCGCTCGCCTCGTCACCGACGGCCACACCGCCGTCCTCGAGGAAAACGAGGCCGAGCTCAACGCCTTCCTCGAAGCCTGCGTGCAAGATTCCCTCGCCACCCCGCGCCCCGCCGCCGACATCGCCGCGATGCAGGCCGATGTCTTCGCCCTACCCGCTCCGCCCATCCCGTGGATTCCCTCGCTCGACTCCGAAATCCAAAATCCAATTACCGAGCGAAGCGACAGTTCAGAATCCAAAACCGAAAATCTCACCACCGCCCAGGCTCTCAACCTTGCGCACAGAAAAATCCTCACAGAACGAAAGGAGTCCCTGATCCTTGGCCAGGACATCGCCACCTATGGCGGCGCGTTCAAGGTCACCGAGGGCCTGTTGGCCGATTTTGGCCGGCGGCGCGTCGTCAACGTCCCGCTCGCCGAGAGCGCCTGCACCGGCTGGGCCACGGGCCTCGCTCTCAATGGGCACCGGCCCATTGAGGAGTTTCAGTTCGCCGATTTCTCCACCGAGGCGTTCACCCAGATCACGCTCAACGCAGCCACGATGCATTTCCGCTCCGGTGCGAAGGTGCCGCTCGTGCTGCGCCTTCCGTGCGGCGGCGGGCTCACGTTTGGCTCATTTCACTCCCAGGAGCTGGAGTCCGTATTTCTCGCCATGCCCGGCCTTAAGGCGCTTTACCCCAGCACGCCGCAAGACGCCTTCAACGCCCTCCTCGCCGCCTACGAGGACGACAACCCCGTGCTGCTCTTCGAACACAAGGGCCTTTACCGGCGCGGCAAGCACCCGGTTGGGTGGGATCCTAACTACCGCGACGTATGGACGCCCCGCCACATCCGCACCGGCGATTACGCGACCTTCGTCACCTATGGTGAGATGACGCTAATCGCCGCCGAGGCCTGTGATTATTTTGCGGGCGAATACGAAAAGACCTTCGACCTCTTCGATCTCCGCGCGCTGGCGCCGCTGCAACTCGACGCCATCCGCACTTCGCTCGACCGCACCCACCGCCTCGTCGTCCTCCATGAAGGCCGCCGCACCCATGGATTCGGCGCCGAGCTGGTGGCGCGGCTAACGGAGGAGCATTTCTTCAGCCTCGAAGCCCCCCCGCTGCGCATCGCCTCGCTCGACCTTCCGGTCCCTTTCGCTCCCGAGCTGGAGACCGCCCACCGCCCGACCGTGGAAAAAATTATCGGGAGGATCGCAGAATGGTTAGGGTGACGGCTAGGGCGAATTGCGATATTGGTTATCGCCTAACGCGAACTTTTCTATTTCAGAACTTTCGGGCAATGGCCCAATAAGTGACAAGTCCTAACCGACAAGCAATCGCGCGCCTTGCCCCAATCCCCAATCCCCAATCCAGAATCCAAATTCACTCGCGCCGTCTGGTCGCGCGTGAAGCTTCTCGCGCTCGACGTGGACGGCGTGCTGACCGACGGCACCGTGCAAATCTCCTCCGACGGCCGCACGGAGATCAAAACCTTCTCAATCCTCGACGGCATGGGCCTCGTGCGGCTCGCCAAGGCCGGCGTGACCGTCGCGTGGATCAGCGGCCGGCCCTCCGGGGCGACGCGTGCCCGCGCCGCCGAGCTGAAAATCTCGCGCCTGATCGAGGGCCGTACCGACAAATTGACCGCGCTCCAAGAGCTGGCCGCCGCCCTCGGCCTTACCGCCGCCGAGTGCGCCTATATGGGCGACGACGACATTGACGCCCCCGCCATCGCGTGGGCAGGGGTTGGTGTCGCGCCGGCCGGGGCGATGCCTGCGGCGCTGGCCGCCGCGGGCTTCGTCCCCACCCGCCCCGCCGGCCATGGGGCGGTGCGCGAAGTGTGCGACCGGCTGCTCGCCGCCCGGGCGCCCGCAAATGTTTCAGCCCAGCCGAGGAACAACCGCCGCGCCCAACGGACCAACCTCCCATGAATCTACGTTCCGCCATCGCTTGCATCCTGCTCCTCGTGTCCTGCGGCCTGTTTCTCGCCGGGGCGGATGCCCCTGCGCCGGCTAAAAAGATTTTGCTGCCCACCTTCACCATCAAAGAGGGCTATCGCGACACGTTGCTCCAGGCCGACACTTTGCGCGAGATCAGCCCCACGGAATTCGATGCCACCGGCGTTGAGTTCACGAAATACAAACGTAATGCCGCCAACGATGTGGACATCGAGCTCGTCACGCCGGCCGCCAACGTGCAGACGGACCGGAAGATTTTGCGCGGCGACTCAACCGTCCATGTTGTGAGCGCCAGCCAGGGGATCGAGATTTCCGGCGAGCAATGGAGTTACGACCAAAACTCCAATACGGTTGTGATCGAAAAGAACACCCGCGTCGTTCTGCGCGCCAGTCTTCCGGACCTCCTCAAATGAAACCCTCCCGCCTCCTCTGGTTTTTTGCCACCGCCACCGGCCTGCTTTTTGCCGCCGCCCCGCCGGCGATAGACGCCGAGCAACCCACGGTGATGACTGCGCTCAAAAGCACGTGGGTGCGAAGCAACGGCAATCAGGAGAACTTGCTCGTCCTGGATCAGGCGGTAACCCTGACTGGCACCAACCTTCGCATCACTTGTGACCATTTGGAGGGAGTGGTGGTGGGGCTGGGTGACAAATCGGTCACGCTGACCAATCACGACAAGTTCAAGTCGCTGGTCGTCACGGGTCACGTGCATATTGCGCAAAACGGGCGTGAGGCCAGTTGCGGTCGCGCCGAGGTTTTTCCGGGCGAGGACAGGATCGTGTTGACGGAAACGCCGGTTCTCACCGCCAATAATGGCGAGGGGTCGCTTATTCAGGAAGGCAGCATGATCACGATCACCCGGGGCATCGTTGAAGTCACCAACCCTAAGATCACCATTCCGGAGTTAAAGGCCCTTGGCGTTGATCCCAAAGTCCTGTCGGCCCCCGCCAAATAGCCATGAGCGATTCCCCCAGCTCTGTCGCATCTGCACCGATTGGGTCCGAAATCCGCGCCGAGGGTCTGGTCAAGACCTACGGTTCGCGCACGGTCGTCAACGGCGTGGACCTGCAGGTGCGCGCGGGCGAGATCGTCGGGTTCCTCGGGCCCAATGGCGCGGGCAAGACCACGACGTTTTACCTGATGGTCGGGCTCGTGCCGGCCACGGGCGGTCGGGTGCTGCTCGACGGCCGCGACATCACGCGCCGCCGGATGCACGAGCGCGCACGGCTGGGACTTGGCTACCTGCCGCAGGAGGCGTCCACCTTTCGCAAGCTCACGGTCGCGCAGAACATTCTCGCCATCGCCGAGGCCGTGGGCGTGCGCCGTCGCGACCGGGCCGCGCTGGTCGCACGCCAGCTTGAGGAGTTCAATCTCACGCAGGTCGCCACCCAGCCGGCCTATACGCTTTCGGGTGGCGAACGCCGCCGGTTGGAGATCGCACGCGCGCTCGTCACCGAGCCCAAGTTTCTGCTGCTCGACGAGCCGTTTGCCGCGATCGACCCCATATCCGTCGCCGAGGTGCAGCGCGTGCTGCTCCAACTCAAGGCGCGCGGCCTGGGCATCGTCATCACCGACCACAATGTCCGTGAGACGCTGCGCGTCGTGGACCGCGCCTACCTCATCCGCGAGGGCCGTGTGTTCAAGGAAGGGTCGGCCGAATTTCTCATCAACGACCCCGAGGCGCGCGAGTTTTACCTTGGCAAAGATTTCAACATGTGAGGGGGGAGGGCGGTGGGTGACGAGCCGGGGACATTTAACGCCCCATGCCATGCGCCTCCACCCCCGCTCCCTGGCCTCGCCGCCGCCGTGCCGGGCCCGCTGGTTTTCTCCTCGCTACCCGCGGTGCGTTGCCCAGTACTTTCGGTGTCATGCCCTCCCCTCATCCCGGCATCACCGTCGCGCACTTTCTCGAGACTTATCGGGAGAAGCTGCAGCTTGAGCTGATCACCGGCGAGGCCGGCCTGCCTCGGTTGATCAAGGAGGGCAGCATCAACCGCCCGGCGCTCGCCCTCACCGGCTTCTTTAAGTATTTCGCGAACAAGCGCGTCCAGGTCTTCGGCGCGGCTGAGATGACGTATTTTCGCGGGCTCACCCTGCGGCGGCAGGGCTGGATCGTGGAGCAGATGGTGCGCCGCCATGTGTCCTGCCTTGTGCTCACGCGCAATTACCACCCCACGCCCCCCCTGCTCGCGATCGCGTCCCGGCGCGGCCTGCCGCTCTTTCGTACGCCCATGATCACCATGAATTGGGTCAACCTCGCCACCCTCTGCGTAGATAACGAGTTTGCGCCAACCGCCACCGAGCACGCCACCACCCTCGACCTCAAGGGCGTGGGCGTCATGCTTCGCGGCGACTCCGGCGTCGGCAAGAGCGAGTGCGCCCTGGCCCTCGTCGAGCGAGGCCACTCCCTCGTGGCCGATGACCTCACGGCCATCAAGCTGCTCGACGAGCGCGAGCTCATGGCTTCGTCGCGTGCGCTTAACCGCGGTTACATGGAGTGCCGCGGTCTGGGCATCATCAACATCGCGGAGATGTTCGGGGTAAAATCTCTTCGCCTCGAGAAACGGGTGGACATTGTAGTCTCCCTACGGGAGTGGACGCCGGATGTCATTGAGGAGCGCACGGGTCTTGAGGAAAACTTCTACGAGATTCTCGGCCAGCGGCTGCCGCACATCGAGCTCTACGTTCGGCCCGGCCGCGACATGGCGCGGATGGTCGAGGTCGCCGCGTTTACGCATGCGCTCAAAAAGATGGGACACGACCCGGCGAAGAATTTCAACGACCGCCTCATCGCCCACATGAGCCAGCAGACCATCGCCCCGGCCAAGCCGGCCCGCATCGCCGACTCGCGCGAGAAGTGATGGATGTCCGCGTCCATGACCGCCGGGCGCAACCGCCAATAGCCGGACCTCATGGCTCCGGGCTTGCGCCCGCCGCCGGGCTTGCCTGACTTAGCCCCTGCATGTCCACCGCCCCTGCCGAATCACCGTTGGTTTCAATTGTCATCCCTTGTTACAACGAGCGGAAGACCATCCACACCATCCTCGCCGCCGTGCGTGCCGCGCCGGTCGTGCGCAAGGAGATCATCATCGTGGACGACTGTTCGGCCGACGGCACGCGCGACCTGCTGCGCACCGAGATTGACGGCAAGCTCGCCCGGGTGATTTTCCATGAGGTCAACCAGGGCAAGGGGGCCGCGCTCCGCACTGGCTTTGCCGCCGCAACGGGCGACATCGTCATCATTCAGGACGCCGACCTCGAATATGACCCCAACGAATATCCCAAGCTGCTCGCCCCCATCTTCTCCGGTCGGGCCGACGTGGTTTTCGGCTCACGCTTCATGGGCAGCGACGCGCACCGCGTGGTCTATTTCTGGCACATGGTCGGCAACCGCTTTCTCACGCTGCTCTCGAACATGATGACCAACATCAACCTCACCGACATGGAGACCTGCTACAAGGTCATGCGCCGCGAGGTGCTGCAGAAGATCACTCTGAATGAAAACCGTTTCGGTTTCGAGCCGGAGATCACGGCCAAGCTCGCACGCACCGGCTGCACCATCTACGAGGTCGGAGTGAGTTACTATGGCCGCACCTATGCCGAGGGCAAAAAGATCGGCTGGCGCGACGGCTTTCGCGCCATTTACGCCATTTTGAAATACAACCTCTGGGCGAAGTGAGCGGACTCACGCGGCCGCCACGGCCGCGAAGTTGCGGTAGATTTGGAGTCCCTTGGCTTGGCTCTTTTCGGGGTGGAATTGGCTGGCAAACACCCGGCCGCGCGCGATCGCGGCCGTGAATGCGCCGCCGTAGTCGCATTCGGCCAGCACCAGCGCCCGGTCGGCGGGCACGCAATGAAAGCTGTGGACGAAATAAAAGGCGTCGGAATCAGCCGAGAGTCCGGAACTGAGGGCGGAGCGCGGCTGCACGAAGCGAACTGTGTTCCAGCCCATGTGCGGAACCTTGAACTCGGGCGGAAGGCGGAAGCGCACGACCTCGCCGGGAAAAATGCCAAGGCCGGTCACGTTGCCCTCCTCTGACCGGTCGAAGAGCGCTTGCATGCCCAGGCACACGCCAAGAAAGGGCCGGTCGGCCGCGATCCACGCCCGGACGCTATCGGCCAGGCCGCTCGTGCGGAGCGAGGCGACGCAATCGCGCAGCGCCCCCACGCCCGGCAGCACGAGGCCGGCGACACCGGCGGCGGCCAGCTCGGTGGGCGAGTGCACGACGCGCGGCGACGCACCCACCGCCTCCAGCGCCTTGGTGACGCTGCGGAGATTGCAGATGCCGGTATCAATGACGGCGATGGTGTTCATGATTGCAGGGCGGCTGGCTTGCAGACGCCGGCGGCGCGTGCAAGACACGTGCCCTACAGTTTTCCCTTCGTGCTCGGCAACTGGCCGGCCATCCGGGGATCAATCTGGGTCGCCAGGTCGAGCGCGCGGGCGAGGCCTTTGAAGACGGCTTCGGCGGCGTGGTGCGGCTCCTCGCCATAGATGAGCTGCACGTGCAGGTTGCACCCGAGCGCGTTGCTGAACGCGCGGCAAAACTCCTTCACGAGAGTGATGTTGAAGTCGCGCACGAACATCGTGGGCGTCGTCACATCATACACGAGGTGTGGCCGGCCGCCGAGGTCCACCGCCACCCGGGCAAGCGATTCGTCCATCGGCAGTAGGAAAAATCCGTAACGGCGGAGGCCGAGCTTATCGCCGAGGGCACGCTTGCAGGCGTCACCCAGTACGAGACCCACGTCTTCGACCGTGTGATGGTAGTCCACGGCCACGTCGCCGATGCATTTCACCTCCAGATCGAAGAGCCCATGCTTGGCGAACAGCGTGAGCATGTGGTCGAGAAACGGCACGCCGGTCTCGATCCGGGACGCACCGGTGCCGTCCAGCGCGAGGGTGAGCGCGATGTCGGTTTCGGCGGTTTTGCGCGTTACGGTTGCTTTGCGTGGGTCGGCCATGAGTCGAAGGCTTGGTTGACGGCGAGCATCTCGCCATCGGTGCCGACGCTGACGCGCAGAAACGCCGCGGTCAAGGCGTGGTTGGGGAAATGGCGCACGAGGACTTTGCGTGAGAGCAGGAAATCATACAGGGCCTTGGCGACGGCCGGCCCGGTCGCGCCGGAGGCATCGCGGGGTTCGGTGAAGACAAAGTTGGCCCGCGACGGATAGGTGAACCAGCCGCGTGCGGTGCAGGCGGCGGAGAAGGCGTCGCGCGTGGCGGTGACGCGGGCGATGAGCCCGTCGTAATAGCCGGGATCGCCGAGCGCGGCGAGTGCGGCGGTCTGCGCGAGACGGCTGACATTGTAGCTGTCGCGCACCCGGTCGAGCAGGCCGATAATGTCCGGTTGCGCGAGCGCGTAGCCGACGCGGATGCCGGCGAGCGCATGGGCTTTGGAGAGCGTGCGGACGATGATGAGGCGCGGGTGGTGGGCGAGCAGCGGGACGGCATTTTCGCGGGCAAAGGGCGCATAGGCCTCATCCACGACGAGCACCCCCGGGAAACGCGCGAGCACGGCGGCGAGGTCGGCGTTGGGGAAAGCCATGCCGGTGGGGGCGTTGGGGGAGGTGAGAAAAAATGCGCGGGCGCCCGACGTGGCGATAGTATCAATCGGTAGGCGCATCGTGCGGTCAAACTCGATGGTCCGCGTGGCGCCGTCTTGGATCGCC
>JBAXLL010000065.1:0-8134 GCA_037134835.1 Verrucomicrobiota bacterium | reverse complement strand
ACCCGTGCTACACGCCGCCGCGCGGCCCGTTCTGCGCCGCGATGGCCGGCTGCGTGGGCCGCGTGCGCGGCGGCCGGGCGGGGTTCGGCGTTTCGACCGGATTCAACGACATGCACTTCTTCGCCGCGCACCGCAAAATCCCGACGCTCGGTTACGGCCCCGGCGGCGAGCACGAGCACGGCGCCGACGAGCGCGCGAAGGTGAAAGAGCTGGTCGCCAGCGCCAAAATCTACGCGGAGCTGATGACGACATATTCCGGGTGAATTCGGGGCCTCTTGCACCCTTGGTGAAAAATCTGGTCTTTTCCCGGAACACCGGACTTCGCGCTTGTCGCAAACCCGCCAAGAAGGCTGCACCCAAGCGCCGGCATATCGACTTTGGCCTTGGGCGCGTTCGCGGCAGTGCAGCAGACTATGTGTTGAGCCAATCAACCCTTTCGCGACTCTTTGAGGCGAATTAGAACCGAGATCGCAATAGCTGCGGCTGTTATCAGGACGGAGAGGAAGTTTTCCCAACCCCAATTATTCAGTGGTTTCACAAGCGAAAGCCCGCACAGGATTAATCCTAGCGAACCAAGGGCGATTGCCACTTTGGCCTTATGTGAAGGCGCAACCAAATGCCCGGTGAACACGAATGCATAACCAACGGAAAAAGACTGGAATGCGATGACGTAAATTTTATCTGCAATGCCTTCGTCATGGCCCCAAATAAATTGGTGATGCCAGTGGAGGAAGGCGAAGACCGGGAGCACGGCGTAGGCCGACAAGAACGCGGCTGGAAGAAAACTAATCCAGCGCAGGATGACGTGAAAACTTTGGGTGCGTTTTTCTGGTTTCATTTTAGCCGGTTGGTTGATTAGCAAACCATGTAATTTTGGTTTGCTTATCTTTTTCAAGCCAATAAAGACCAAGCCCGGCAATACTGCCGCTCAAAAGGGACTTTCCAAGAATTGCGCCCATTTTGTCCTCAGCCAGAAAATTTGGGATCTTATCCGGGTTCGGGATAATTCCAGCCAGAGACGTTCCCACAAAAAACGGGATGCGATCAGTTTCAATCGCAATAAAATCCTCCAGACTGACGGAGTCCATCAAGTCTGCTTCAATGTCAAAGTTTGGGTAGCCGTATCCCTTAGCGCTCAAACGCTTAAATCGGAGATGACCAAATTGCTTACTTTGTTTGAATTGCTTGATCCAATGTGTTCTGTGGTCTTTCATTGTGCGGCTCCTTTGTTGAATTTATCGTGGATGGTATCAAGCCAGTTCCCACGGCAGCTCCGGCTTGCCGAAATGCCCGTAGTTGGTCGTGGTGGAGTAGATCGGGCGCAAGAGGCCGAAGCGTTCAATGATGGCTCCGGGACGACCATCAAACTGTTCGGCAAAGCGCGCGGCAGCGATATCGTCACCGGTGCCGCGCGTGTCCACGAAAAAGGAAACTGGCCGGGCCACGCCGATGGCGTAGGCGATTTGGACTTCGGCCGCTTCAGCGAGGCCGTGCAGAACAATCTGCCGCGCCACCCAGCGCGCGAAGTAGGCCGCGCTGCGGTCAACCTTGGACGGATCCTTCCCCGAAAAGGCACCCCCGCCATGCCGGGCATAGCCGCCGTAGGTGTCGACGATGATTTTCCGACCAGTGACGCCACAATCTCCTTCGGGGCCGCCGACATCGAAGACGCCAGTGGGGTTGACGAAGGTCTTGATGCGGTCGTGATGCCATGAGCCCAATGCCGCCGGCAAGAGGGAGCCAGTCACCCACGCCCTCAACTCCTTTTGGTCAAACCCCACAGCATGCTGCGTGGACACGACAACGTCGGTGACCTCGACGGGCCGATTGCCCTCGTAACGCACGGTGACTTGAGATTTGGCGTCGGGCCGGAGCCCCGGCACGCGTTTCGACTTACGCTCCTGAGCGAGCTGGCGCGTGATCGCGTGCGCAAGCGTAATGGGCAGCGGCATCAGCTCCGGCGTCTCACGGCAGGCAAAACCAAACATGAGTCCTTGGTCGCCAGCGCCCTGATCAAGGCCACGTCCGACGCCACGCGCGATGTCTGCGGCCTGTTCGCCGATGAGGTTGGTAATCTTAACGCCATCGGCGTGGAAACGACGCGCGGGATCGGTGTAGCCGATGTCGCGAATGACCTGCCGGACGACAGCGCTCACGTCAATTTTGTCGGTTTCAACGGTGCTCGTGACTTCACCCGCAACGATGACGTGGTTGTCCTTGACCAAGGTCTCAATGGCGACGCGGGAGTGGGGATCGAGAGTCAGCCAAGCGTCCAGCAGCGCATCAGAGATGCCGTCGGCGACCTTGTCGGGATGTCCTTCGGAAACGGACTCCGAGGTGAATTGGTGAGAGTGCGTGCTCATTAGGCGGCCCTCCTTTCCTGCGTCGAGCAGACAGGCTCACCTAGTTGGGCGTGCAGCGCAAGATGCGCGAGCGACGGCGGGCTTACTTCTTTGTCGGCACCACCAACTCGTCCGATGCGTCGAACTCGTCCTGCTCCTCCTGCTGTGATTCCAGATGGTCGGCCAGCCATGAGGACATGGAGTTGTTCGGCTGCTGCTGCGTAGTCGGCGGCTCCGCTTGAGGTTGATTTGGCTCCAAGTTTGGCATAAAATTCCTCCTCTGAGGAGCAGAGCAAAGCTTGGATATAGGGATGAGGCAAGCGCAATCCGCTCCTTTGCGAATCGGCCCCGTGAACGTGGAAGTGAATCCACCACGTTCTGTTGTTGTTATCCAAGGATGGTTCAAGTTCCGCAGGTTGGTGCGGACGGCGAGGGTGCATGATAGTCATGATGCGGATCTATGGTCGCACACAACACCAAGGGAGAATTTGGTTGGCCGGGGCGTTCGCCCTGCCCACATCGCACGGGGCAACGTGCCCCGAACTTTCCACCGTGGCTTCTCCAAGCCCGGTTGGCAGACCCTCCTTCAAAGCAAGAGAGCCACTCGTGATGTCGCATACTGATTAAGAACGAGGGGGAGAATCGGAGCTTGCCGGGAAAGCGCAAGCAGAATTTGCGACTATGACGCAGAGGGTTTTGCCGCAAGCCCCGGCTCGACGCCGCGCCCAGTCGCAGCATAAAATCCTACCCGCCCATGCCCGACCTCCGCACAGACCTCTACTGCCTCACCCGCGAGGAGCTGCGCCTGCTCCTTGTGCGCTGGGGCTTCGCGTCTGTCCACGCGGCGCGGCTGTGGGGCTATCTCTACCTCGGGCTCGCGGACTCGTTTGATGCCATGCCGGAGCTGCCCGTCAAGATACGCGCGCGGCTCGCCGCCGAGACGCGCCTCGGCCCGCTGCCCGTCGCGCTCGCCACCGATTCGGGCGATGGGTTCACGCGCAAATACCTGCTCGGCCTGGCTGACGGTGAACGCATCGAGACCGTGCTCATGCGTTTCACCGGGCGGGTGACGGCGTGCGTGAGCTCGCAGGTGGGCTGTGCGATGGGCTGTGTATTTTGCGCAACGGGCCAGATGGGCTACACCCGCCACCTCACTCCCGGCGAAATCGTCGCGCAAGCCGTCCACGTCGCCCGTGCGCTACGCGCCTCCCGCCCAAAACTTGAAACCCAAAATTCCGAATCCAAAAATAAACATCCAAAATCTCATCAGCACGATGTTGCGAGACTTCGCAACATCGTGCTGATGGGCATGGGCGAGCCCCTGCACAACTACGACGCGGTGATGACCGCCGTGGACATCCTCCTCGACCCCAATGGCCTCGCGCTCGGCGCGGAGCGCATCACGCTTAGCACCGTCGGGGTCGTGCCCGGCATCCTGCGGCTCGCCCGGGAGCAGCGCCCGCTGCATCTCGCCGTCTCGCTCCACGCTGCCACGCAGGCGGAACGCGCCGCGCTCGTGCCTGCGGCGAAAAAATGGCCGCTCGAGGAGCTCATGGCCGCCTGCCGCACCTACAGCGAGACGACGGGCCGCCGCATCTTTTATGAGTGGACGCTCATCGAGGGCCAGAACGACTCGCCGGAAAACGCCCGCGCCGTCGGCACGCTGCTGCGCGGTCTGCCTGCGCAGGTGAACCTCATCCCGCTCAACCCCACCGCTGGCTACCGCGGTGCCCCCACGCGCACGGAAGCGGCGAAGCGTTTTCAGAAAATCCTCGCCGACGAGTTCGCGTTGCCCAGCACCGTGCGCCAGCGCCGAGGGATAGACATCGCCGCCGGCTGCGGCCAGCTAGCCGTGGCGGAAGGCTGACGCTCCGCAACTGCGACCATAGATAAGCCTTGATACTTCCCGCCCATGAATCTATCAGATCTTGGCGATGACCTCCGGGCCACGCCACCGGCTGCCGTCCGCATATTTCACGAAGGTAAATTCGTGTTCCTCTTGGGCGCGCAAGTCACTCCCGGTAGTTGGAAACGCGTCTGGTTACACGCCTACTTCGTCGGCGCGGCGATCCGCGCAGGCGCGGGCAGGCCTTCCGGTGGGATACCTTCGCGGAGGGTGAGCGTGGCGAGCACCTTGGGCACGTAGAGGCGGGTCTCGGTCGGGAGATCAGTCGCGATGTCGGCGTAGGTTTTTCCATGCTTGGCCGTGAGCAGGCGGGACACGCGGCCTTCGCCGGCGTTGTAGGCGGCCAGCGCCAGCGGCCAGGAGCCAAATTTTGCATGCAGCCGGCGCAGCATTTGCGCCGAGGCATGCGCGCTCTTCGACGGATCAGTGCGCTCGTCGGGAAAAAGTGTGCTCAGTCCGAGATCGCGTGCGGTCGCCGGCATGAACTGGTAGAGACCCCGCGCGCCGGCGGGGCTGAGGGCCTTGGGATTGAGGCCGGACTCGACCTCGGCCAGCCACGCCAGCGGGGCGGGCAGCCCCTCGGCTCGGAACGCCGCCTTGAGGCCGGGCATGAGCTCGGCGGCGCGCGCGGGCGCCGGCCGTCCATGCAGACGGCGAAGCCAGAGGTCGTAAAAAGGGACTGCGGGCGCGGCGATGGCCGGCGGGGGTTTTTCGCCCGGCATCGGTTTGGGCGGCGGCGCCGGCGGCTGGGTGGCTTCCTTGGCTGCCTCGATTTGGTCGAGCTGCAATGCCAGCCAGTCGGCGAGGTCTTCGGTGCCGGGAATGGCCCGCAGGGCGTCGAGCGTGTCGCGCACCTGCTGATCGTAACCAGCCAGGTCCGTCAGCGAACCGGTGGCGAGGGCGGTTTGAATCCCGGACAGCAGCCCGTTCCATTGCTCGCGGGAGACAAACTCATGCTGCGCCTTTATTTCCGGCGGCGCGTAAAGGTCGAACAGCGCCTTGCCGGCCTGATAGAGATCTTCGTCGGCCGATGCCGTCGGGGCCGGGCTTGGCGGTGCCGGCGCAGCGGATGGCGTGGCGGCAAACGCCATCGTCGCCATCCACCAAGATGCGAGCAGGGGCCGACAAAATTTTGCGGTTGGGGGCGGGGCTTTCACGATCAGGCCTCCAACATATCCCAAACGGTTGCAGGCGCAAGGGCTGGATCGCCGCAAACGGCCGCCTTGCGCGTAACGCAGGACGTTGGGCTTCTCGTCCGACGATGGGATAAGCCGCGTCAATTTCCGCCCAAAGCTTGGCGCAGTGACTCGATTTCATTTCGCAGCTGCGCCACTTCCCTCTCCAGCGCTGCCATCCGGTTCTCCACCTCTGGTGGCAGGGCCAGGGTGACGACCAGGGGTTCGTCCGTTGGGGCCGCCGCAGGTTCGCCTGTCAGCAGTTGGGCCCAGCGTGCCTCCTTCTGTCCGCGTTGCCGCGGCAGCCGGCGCACCAGCGTTCCTTCAGGTCGGTTCGCCAGCGCCTGGAGCAAGGTTTCGATTTCTTCCGCCGTCAGCGGCTGCATCCGCTCGGTGCGGGTGCGCAGTTCCGCCGTGGTCTGCGGCCCGCGCAACAGCAGTTCGCAGAGCACGACGCGCGCGCCGGGCTCCAGCGGATAAACCAAGTCGAGCGTCTGGCGATATTTGTCCACGCGCGCATCGGCCCCGGAAAAAATGGCTGCCAGCCGGCGGTGCCGCAGGCTTTCCAGGCTGGTTTCGACCTCGCGTGCGGCCACATCCAGCACCGGGTCGCGATTGTTGCGCTGGTTGCAGGCGTTTACGAGAGAGTTGAGCGTCAGCGGGCAGACATCCGGCGTGGTGAGCTCCTTTTCGATCAGGCAGCCCAGCACACGTGCCTCCAGCGCTGACAGCGGCGGCTCGGCGGGCAGAGCGTGGACAACATTGACGGTGGTGGGGGATTCCATGGGAGGTGCTATGCCAGCAACGCGGTCCCGCGCGGTCAAACCATGAAGTCGGCCGGTAGTGGCTCAGTTTGGCCGTTCTAGGTGGAGCGTGACGTCCCGGCGCGCTGTTTCCGGCCGGCCCCGAAGACCGGCCTGCCTGTGACCGCGGCCGCAGGCGGGGTAATCCGCGTTGACCCACCGGCGGCGAGGGCGTAGGTGTGGCGGTTCCAAAAGTTGAACCGCGTCCACATCAAAACCTACGGTTGCCAGATGAACGAGCGCGACAGCGAGGCTGTCGCGGCGATGCTGCGTGCGCGCGGCTACCGCATCGTGCCCGATGAAAACGACTGCGACGTGCTCCTGCTCAACACCTGCTCCGTGCGCGATGCCGCCGAGCAGAAGGCGATCGGCAAGGCGGGCTACGCGCAGGCGCGCAAGAAAAAGCAGCCGGACTTTGTCCTCGGCATCCTTGGCTGCATGGCACAGAACCGCGGCGCCGAGCTGCTCGACCGCCTGCCCGATGTGGATCTCATTGTCGGCACGCAGAAATTTCACCGGGTGCCGGACTACCTCGACAACCTCCGCGCCGCGCGCGAAGCCGGCGCGCCGGTGGGGGCTAGCATCGTGGACATTGCCGAGGAGGCGGATTCGCAAAACACGATCCGCGACCATCTCCTGCCCGAACCGGACGGGCCGGACGCGGCGGGCGGCGACACTCCGCCGGTGAGCGCGTTTGTCTCGATCCAGCAAGGCTGCGACATGCACTGTGCGTTTTGCATCGTGCCGAAAACGCGGGGCGACGAGCGTTCGCGCCCGATGGACGACATTGTGGCCGAGTGCCGCCAGCTGGCCGGACGGGGGGTGCGCGAAATTACGCTGCTCGGCCAGATTGTGACGAGCTACGGACGGCGTGACCCTGCGTTCGCCGGCGGCGGGTCGCCGTTCGTGCAGCTGATCGAGAAAATTCACGCCATCGAGGGCATCGCGCGTATCCGTTTCACGTCGCCGCATCCGCGCGGCTTCAAGGACGACCTCGTCGCCGCCTATGCCCGGTTGCCGAAATTGTGCGAATATGTCCACCTGCCGATGCAGTCTGGCAGCAACCGCATCCTACGCGCGATGAACCGCCCCTATACGCGCGAACGTTATCTGGAGATCGTCGCCGCGCTGCGCGCCGCCCAGCCCGGGATGTATTTCTCGACCGATTTGATCGTGGGCTTCCCCGGCGAGACTGAGGAGGATTTTCAGCAGACGCGGGAAGTGTTCGAGGCGGCCAACTACGACATGGCCTATATTTTCAAATACTCGGTCCGGAGCGACACGCCCGCCGCCACGATGGCGGCGCAAGTGCCGGAGGACGTGAAGGAGGCGCGCAACCAAATTTTGCTCGACGTGCTCCGCCAGAATTCCCTGCGTCGCAACGCGGCGCTCGTCGGTACGGTTGAGGAGGTGTTGGTGGAGGGCCGCGACCAGACGGGAACCCGTTTCACCGGCCGCACCCGCGGCAATCGGGTGGCGGTGTTCGACGCCGCCCCGCGCCTCGTCGGTCAGCTTGTGCCGTTGGGCGTGGAACGCGCGACGGTGAGCACGCTTTACGGCCAGTTGGTGCCCGCGGGGGACGAACAATAATCGTTCTCTTGCTCCTGCTCGTTCTCGCTCGGTCCCTCCATTTTTGCATGTGCGTCCCAAAATACAACCGCGAAAAACGCCGCGCCCTGCGACGAGTGCTGGCATTGGGCACGGGAACGAGTAAGAGAACGGGAACGATTTCCAACCCATGACCCTCGCCACTGCCACCCTCATCCCTGGTCTGCTCTTGTTCGCGTTCGGCGCGTTGCTGCTCATCGGCGGTGCGGCGGCGGGGCCTTTCCTGAAGGCGTTGCCGCGTTCCACGGTGGCGGCAGTGGGGCTGTTCGGTGGCGCGGCGGTGTGGTTTCTCTATAACGT
>JBAXLL010000064.1:0-8341 GCA_037134835.1 Verrucomicrobiota bacterium | reverse complement strand
CTGCCGAGACAACGCCCACGATGGATCCCCGGGCCACGCCGGTGCCGCCCGGCGCGGCCAAGCCCGCCTTCGCCCCCGACCCGGTCAACCCGCTACCCTACGACTTCCAGCGCCAGCTCGACATCTACGGGGCCAAGCACCTCAACCCCACCGAGCGCCCGCTGATCGAGCTCGGCCGCGAGATGTACGGTCCCGGCCAGTTTGAGCGGGGCAGAAACCTGCTCGGCGAAAAAAACCTGCTTTTTCCGCAGCTCCTTTTCTACGGCGATCTTCGCACCGCCGTCGCGTGGAATGACAACGGCGCGGTCGAAAAGGGCGTGGCCGCCGCCAAGCTTAACCTCGACCTTGACCTGAAAATTACGGCGACCGAGCGCATACATTATTTTTTCACCCCTCTTGATGACCGCGCCAAAGGTACGTTCACCCAGTTCGGCGGCACGCGGCCACGCACGGGCAACAGCGAGTTTGATCTCACGCCAGACGCCCTGTTCTTCGAGGGTGATCTCGCGCGCATGGCCGCCGGTTTCACGGGTCGGGACAATCGGATGGACCTGCCCTTCACCGCCGGGCTCATCCCCCTGCTGTTCCAGAACGGCGTCTGGATGCAAGACGCCTTTGACGGCTTCGCCTTCACGATCCCCGCGCGCAACAGCCCCGCGCTCCAGATCACGAACATGGATGTCACGTTTTTCGCCGGGTTTGACCAGGTGACGACCCCCGCGCTGCGCGGCGACCATGACGGCCAGGTCTTCGGCGCGACCACCTTCATCGAGGCGAACCACGGCTATTGGGAGCTCGGCTACGGCTACGTGGACGGCAATGGCGCGTCCCGCGACCTCAGTTACCACAATGTCTCGGCGGCGTTCACCAAGCGCTACTTCGACCGTCTGGCCAACAGCGTGCGGGTTATCTGGAACTTTGGCCAGGATCCTGCCGTCGGTGCGCGTACCGCCGATGGAGTGCTGGTGCTCGTGGAAAACAGCCTCGTCACCTCGCTGCCTTCCACGCTCGTGCCCTATTTCAACGGCTGGGCCGGCTTTCACCGCCCGCAATCGCTCGCGCGTGCCGCCGGTGCGGGCGGCGTATTGCTCAACACCGGCATCACCTTTGAGACCGACGGCTTCACCGGGTTTCCCAAGCTCGACGACACCGGCCACAATACCTACGGCGCCGCGCTGGGGCTTGAGTATCTCTTCGACCTCCACCAGCAGATTGTCGTCGAGGTCGCCGCGCTCAACACCTTCGGAAATCCTGCTGAACGGACCGCGCCCGGCCCGCAATATGGCGTCGGCGTCCGCTGGCAGCTTCCGCTGAACAATGCCTGGATTCTCCGGGCCGACGCCATGGCCGCCGCCCGCGAGCGGCTGCCGGGCATCGCGGGCTTCCGCTTGGAGCTCCGGCGGAAGTTCTGACCCTTTCACCAGTTTCCTCCATGCCAACAACCAACATTATTCTCCTCCTCGGCGGCGCGCTTCTGATCGCGTTGGTTGCCGGCCAGCTCGTGGCCCTCGTGGTCGGTCAGATGCGGTTGCTCCGTGCGCAGGCGCACTCCGACGAAGTCGGCCGTGAATTGCTGCTCACCAGCCTCGCCACTGCCCGCCGGGCGCAGCGCAAGTTGGACGAGAACGCTGCGCCGTGGAACGGAATTCGCAAGTTTTCGGTCGCGAAGAAAATCCCGGATGCCGGCGACGCCTGCTCCTTCTACCTGAGCCCGCACGACAAGAAGCCGCTCCCCGGCTTCAAGCCCGGTCAATACCTGACCTTCGAGCTGGATATCCCCGGGCAGAAGAAAAAGACCATCCGCTGCTACAGCTTGAGCGACGCGGCACGGCCTGAATTCTACCGCGTCACCATCAAGCGTTGCCCGCCTTCCAAGCCTGAAAACCCCGCCGGTCTGGCCTCCAATTTTTTTCACGACCATATCCACGAGGGGAGCATCCTCGACGTCAAGGCCCCCGGCGGCCATTTCTATCTGGACACTTCGAAGCAGGGTTCCGTCGTGCTGATATCCGCCGGCGTCGGTATCACGCCCTGCCTCAGCATGCTCAATGAGCTGACCGAGAGCGGCAGCAAGCGTGAGATCTGGTGGTTCTTCGGCTGCCGCAACAGCGGCGACCATATCATGAAGGACCACGTCGCGGCCGTCGCCGCGAAATTCGACAACGTCCGCCTGCACGTCTGCTATTCTGCGCCCGGCCCCAACGACCGCGAGGGCGTGGACTACCAGCACAAGGGCCGTGTCACCGTGGATCTCTTTAAAACGCTGCTGCCCTCGAGCAACTACGATTACTACATGTGCGGCCCCGGTCCCTTCATGGAGTCCATCACCACGGCCCTCACGGAATGGGGCGTACCCGACGACCGGGTCCATTTCGAGGCCTTTGGCCCCGCCAGCGTCAAGAAAAAGGCCCCGGCGCCCGTCACCGCCGATGTCGCGGCCGCTCCGGCTTTCCAGATCACCTTTGGCAAGTCCGGCAAGACGGTCGCATGGGATCGGGCGGCCGCCAACCTGCTCGAGTTTGCCACGGCGCAAGGCGTGGCGCTTCCTTCCGGCTGCTGTGCCGGCCAGTGCGGCACCTGCGTGACAGCGATCCGCAGCGGCAACGTCACCTATGCGCAGGAGCCTGGCAGCAAGCCGGAACCCGGTACCTGCCTTGCCTGTGTCGCCCTTCCCTCAGGTGACCTCGTGCTCGACGCCTGACCGGCCTTCGTGTTGCTGCGGCGCGCGTTTGGCCGCGTCTGCACGCCGATGATGGTGGCTCATGGTCAATCCGGCAGGAAACCTGCTGCCTGGGTGCCATGGGCCAGTCTTCATCCCCGGGTCTTGATTCTTCCCCGCCGGCTTCGTTGCCGGACGCAGCCCGCGTCGTCGAATTGGAGGCCGAACTCGTGCGGATGCGACGTGACCTCTCGCGCCGGGTGCGGGCGCGGACCAACGAGCTAACCAAGGCCAATGAACGGCTGTATGGGGAACTGCTCGCCCGTCGGTCCGCCGAACAGTCCCTGCGTGCCACCGAGGAGAAATACCGCGGTTTCTTTGATCACGCCGTCGAGGGCACCTACCAAAGCACGCCGGCCGGAAAATATCTGAGCATCAATCCCGCACTGGCCCGTCTCTATGGTTATGCTTCGGTGGCGGAGATGCAGGCTGCCGTCGGTGACATCGCGCGCGACATCTATGTGGACCCCACCATGCGCCAGCGCTTCCAAACGATGATCGAACGCGACGGCGAGGTGCGGAACCTTGAGTATGAAGTTCGCCGTCACGACGGCCCCCCGATTTGGATCTCCGAAAATGCACGCGTGGCCCGCGGCCGGCGCGGCCAGGCGCTTTATTACGAGGGCACGATCCGTGACATCACCCGCCGCCGGGAAGCCGAGGCCGAGGCGGCCCGCCTCGCCGGGCAGCTGCTTCAGGCCCAGAAGATGGAGGCCATCGGCACGCTGGCCGGCGGGGTGGCGCACGATTTCAATAACATTCTCGGGGCGATCATCGGCTACACCGAACTGGCGCAGGAGGACCTGCCCGCTGTCCAACTCTCGGGATCCACCTCAGCCTGCCCGCGATCCCTCGGCGCTTCCGCTCTTCCAGTTTCCGCGATAGGCTCCCTCACTCTTTTTCATCCTCCCGATTGCGTCGCACCTTCCGCAGTTGCACCACTGGATCAAAAAAAGTTTTCACGGTGCACTCGGTCACTCGCTTCAATTTTTTGCCAGCGGCAGGCGCAGGCGCATGGTGGTGCCGGCCGGACTGGTGGAGAGCAGGGCGAGGTCACCGTGGTGGCTCGCCAAAATCCGTTTTGCAATCGCGAGGCCGAGGCCGGTGCCGTCGGGGCGGCCGGAGAGGAAGCTGTCGAAGATGCGGTCGCGGATCGTCTCGGGAATGCCCGCGCCGGTGTCCGTCACGTCAATGGTCACACAGGGCGCCCCCTCGTGTTCGGCGGCCGCGGTCGTCAGGGTGATGGCGCCGCCGTCAGGCATGGCCTGCATGGAGTTGAGGAGAAGATTGAGCAGGACCTGCTGGAGTTGCGCCTTGTTGGCGTCCACGAGCAGCTGGCGCGGGGGCGGGGAAAAGTCGAGATGCACCTTGGCCTGCGCGAGCTTGAGACGGATGAGCACGGCGGTGTCATCAATGATTTCGGCGACCGACCAGCGGGAATACAGGCTCGCAGGAGCCTTGGCGAAGTGGAGGACGCGGGTGACGATGGCCTCGAGCTGGTCGAGTTTTTCGCGGATGAGGCGGGCATCGGTGCGGCGCGGGTCGCCCTCGGGAAAGTCGAGCGGGAGATAGCCGAAGAGGAGCTTGATGACGGTGAGAGGATTGCGGATTTCGTGCGCGATCTCGGCGGCGAGGAGCCCGAGGGTGGTGAGCTGCTCGTTTTTACGGAGCGAGGCTTCGCTTTGGAAAACCCGGGCGTAAAGACGGGAGTTTTGCAGGGCGACGGCCCCAAGGCTGGCGAGCGCGCTGAGGAGACGTTTCTCGTCGTTGCTGAAGCGGTGGGTGTGGTCGGTGAACACCGCGAGCACGCCGATGACGTCCGTCCCGTCGAGCATGGGTGCGGCGAGGAGCGAGCGGAGCGCGGGGTCGTGCGGGAGATCAATCACGTCGGCGAACTCGGGTGACTGGATGTTGGCGAATTCCAGCTGCTTGCGGGTATGGACGACGGTGGCGACGAGGCAGGAGTCGAGCGGGAGGTCAGAAGCACTTCCGGCTTCGTCGCGCAGCGGCGGGACCGGCGGAGACGAGGGGGGTCTTTCGTTTCCGGGTGCGACCAGCGCCGCGAGCGAGACGGTGTCGCGGGCGGAGTCGAACAGGTAGCAGGCGCAGGCACGGACGCCGAGAATCTGGCGGGCATCGCGCGCAATGGTTTCAAAAAGCTCCTGCGGGGCGAGCTTGGTGACGAGCGACTGGCCGATGGTGATAAGGCTTTCGAGCTGGCGGGCTTTGCCGCCGAGATGGCGGAGCTGCCAGAGGCATTGCATGACCGCGGTGGCCGCCTCGGCGAGGCGGACGAGGAGCGCGAGGTCGTTGGGGCTGAACGCGCCGGGACGGTCGGCGTCGAGGTTGATGACGCCGAGCACCTGCCCGCCGGGACCGGCCAGCGGCGCGGCCATCTCGCAGCGCACGTCGGCACGGACGCGGATGTAGCGCGGCTCGGCGGCGATGTCGGGCACAAGCTGGGCGCGCCCGTGAAACGCGACCCAGCCCGTCACACCTTGTCCGGGTCGGAGCGGGACCCGGTCGGCGGCGTCGGGCAGGCCTTGTTGGACCTCGATTTCGAGCAGGCCGCTGTCGGGGTTGAGGAGGGCGATGGACCCGGAGATCGCGCCAAAGGTCTCGGCGGCGACGGCGAGAATTTCACGGAGCGCCTCGCCGGGATCAGTGGAACGGCCGATCAGCGTCGCGACGCGCAGCAGCGCGCGGTCGGCGTTGGGCGCGGGGGAGGAGGACATGGCGGCGATTACGGTTGGCGAGGCGGAATGGTAGAGTGCGCTGGAGGCAACGCTAGCAGCGTGCGTTTGGCAACGCTGCTCGGCACGCGGGACACGATAACACACGGCGTGGTAGCCGGGCGTTCATCCTGCTATGGCCTAGTGTGGCTTGGTCTTGCATCCTCGTGTGCGGCCCATTGTGGTGGTCGCTTCATCCCCTATGCCTATGCGTTACCTCACCCTGTTCGTGGTCCTGCCGGTTCTCGCTGCCCTGACTGCGCCGTCCCTCCACGCCCAGCGTGGTAATCAGGCCGTCGCAGCCTCCACGCCGATTCCGAATATCACGGACCCTGTGATCTATCCCGATGCTTCGCAGCCGCTGGAGAAACGAGTGGCCGACCTCATCCGTCGTATGTCGCTCCCGGAAAAGGCGCGTCAGCTGGGCGATGTGGCCCCAGCCATCGAGCGGCTTAACGTGCCGCGCTATGACTACTGGAACGAGGCACTCCACGGGGTCGCGCGTGCCGGCACGGCCACTGTTTTCCCGCAGGCCATTGGCAACGCGGCCACCTGGGATACAGCCTTGGTCAACGCCATGGGCGATGTCATCGCCGTCGAGGGCCGCGCGAAATACAACGACTCCATGATCAAAAACGGCGGCACGGCACGTTATTTCGGCCTCACCTTTTGGTCGCCCAACATCAACATTTTCCGGGATCCGCGCTGGGGCCGCGGACAGGAAACCTACGGCGAGGACACCTTCCTCACTGCGCGCATGGGAGTCGCGTTTATCCAAGGCGTGCAGGGCGACGACCCCAACTATTACAAGGCCCTCGCCTGCGCCAAGCACTTCGCGGTTCACAGTGGCCCCGAGCCGAGCCGGCACGTGGACGACATCCATCCCTCCGAGGTGGATTTCTACGACACCTACCTGCCGCACTTCGAGGCCGCCGTGCGCGAGGGCAAGGTCGGCAGCGTGATGGGTGCCTACAACAGCGTGTTTGGCGACTCCGCCACTGGCAGTAAGCTGCTGCTCACCGACCGGCTTCGCACCAAGTGGGGCTTCAACGGCTACGTCGTCTCCGACTGCGACTCCATCGCCGACATCTACCGCCGTCCGCCGCAGGGTCACGCCATTGTTGCCACCGCCGAGGAGGCCGCCGCGGTTGCGCTGCTCGCCGGTGCCGACCTCAACTGTGACTTCGGCCGTAACGGGCCCTTCAGCGTGCTGCCCGCCGCCGTCGCCAAGGGCCTCGTGACCGAGGCCGACGTGGACCGTGCGCTGACCCGGGTGCTCACCTACCGCTTCAAGCTGGGGATGTTCGACCCGCCGGAAAAGGTCCCCTTCTCCAAATACACCCTCGCCGACCTCGACACCCCGGAGCACTCCGCGCTCTCCCTCAAAGCCGCCCGCGAGTCCATGGTGCTGCTCAAGAACACGGGCGTCCTCCCCCTCGACCGGTCTAAGTTGAAGCGCGTCGCCGTCATCGGCCCCAATGCCGCCTCTGTGCCGGCGCTGCTTGGCAACTACAACGGCACGCCCACCGCCCCCGTCTCTGTGATTGACGGCATCCGCGCCGCGCTCGGTGCGGGCGTCGAGGTCGCCACGACCGAGGGCGTGCCCTACGTCACCGGTTACGGTCAGCGTGGCGCCCGCGGCGGACGCGGTGCCCGCGGCGGGGCGACCCCGGCGTTCCCGGCCGTCACCCAGTTGCGCACCGACCTCGGGCTCACCGCAGAGCAGGTAACCAGCATCCAGCCGATGGTTGACGCCATTGCCCGCATCCAGGCCGAGAACTCCGCCGACCAGGTCCAGGCCAACGAGCTCCGCAACCAGCAGCTCACCGCCATCAATAACATCCTCACCGAGGCGCAGCGTACGCAGCTCGCGACCGTGCTCGCGGGCGGCACCGTCACCCCCCTCTCCGGCCCCGGCACACCGGAGTTCACCGCCGCCGTCGAGCTCGCCCGCAATGCCGACGTGGTCATTTTTGTTGGCGGGCTTATCGCCGCTGGTGCGAGTGGCGCAGCCAACGCCCCCGGCCTTGAGGGCGAGGAAACTCAGACCCCCTACGACGGCTTCTCCGGCGGTGACCGCACCCGGATTGAGCTGCCCGCTGTGCAGACCGAGATGTTGAAAGCCCTCCATGCCACCGGCAAGCCCGTCATCTTCGTCAACCTCAGCGGGAGCGCGATGGCGATGCCATGGGAAGCGGAGAACCTGCCCGCCATTGTGCAGGCGTGGTATCCCGGTCAGAATGGCGGCACGGCGGTGGCCGATGTTCTCTTTGGTAACTACAATCCCTCTGGACGCTTGCCCGTGACATTCTACCGCACGACCGCGGATCTGCCCGATTTCAAGGACTACAGCATGAAAAACCGGACTTACCGGTTCTTCACCGGCAAGCCGCTTTTCGCCTTCGGCCACGGGCTCAGCTACACCCAATTTGCCTACACCGCCAAGGTCGCCAGCCCGACGGTGGCGAACACCGGCACGGCCCAAGTGAGCGTAGAGGTGAGCAACACCGGTGCGCTGAATGGCGATGAGGTCGTGCAAGTCTATGCCAGGCAGGTCGGCCTCAACGATCCGGCCCGTGCGCAACAATTCCTGGTCGGTTTCCAACGCGTGGCGGTGGCGAAAGGCCAGAAAGCGACGGTGAACATTGCCATACCAACCTCGGCCCTGCGCCACTGGGACGAGACAAAGAAGGCCTACGTGGTGGATGCGGCTGCGTATGACCTGCAAGTCGGGGCGGCTTCTGACGACATTCGCGCGACGCTGTCCGTCCGTGTCAACGCACCCACGCTCGCCGAGCTCGCGCCCGAGGCCCCGGCGGTTGCCGCCAACTGAGTTTCGCGCCCGTCTCCTTCTTCTTCCATGTTAGCCGGCTGCAGCGTGGTCCCAGCG
>JBAXLL010000063.1:0-8450 GCA_037134835.1 Verrucomicrobiota bacterium | reverse complement strand
GTAGTGAAGGAGCTGGTCGAAAACGCGCTCGATGCTGGTGCAACGCGCATCGAGGTCGAGTTCCGCCACGGCGGGCGGGCGTTCATCCGGGTCGAGGACAACGGCGGCGGCATGGCCCGCGACGACGCCCTCCTCGCCCTTGAGCGCCACGCCACCAGCAAGCTCGCCGTCGCCGCCGACCTCGACCGGCTGCACACCTTTGGTTTTCGCGGCGAAGCGCTGCCGTCCATTGCGAGCATTGCGCGCTTCACGCTCCAGACCCGCGCGACCGGCGACGAGGCGGGTACGGAAATTTTGGTCAACGGCGGCAAGCTCGTCCATGTGCGAGAATGCGGCCGGCCCGTCGGCACGCGCATCGAGGTGGCCGACCTGTTCAATTCCGTGCCAGCCCGGCGGAAATTTCTCAAGACCGATGCGACCGAGGCCGCGCACATCGTGGCCGGCGTGCGGCTCCACGCGCTGGCCTGCCCGCGCGTGGCATTCACGCTCACGGAGGACGGACGCGTGGTGTTCCGCTCGCCGCAGTGTGCCGACTTGGCCGGACGCGTGGCGGAGATTTTTGGCCGGCAGCTCGCCGCCGAGCTGGTGCCCGTCGAGGCGGCGGAAGCGGGTCTGCGGCTGACCGGCCTCATCGGGCGGCCGGGACTGGGGCGCGCGACCCGGCACGAGCTGGTGACCTTTGTCAACGGCCGGCCGGTGGACAGCCGCACGCTCAGCTACGCGGTCATCGAGAGCTACCACGAATCGGTACCAAAAGGACGCTACCCAATGGCGTTCCTGTTTTTTGAGTGCGACCCGGCGGCCGTGGATGTGAACGTGCATCCGGCAAAGCGCGAAGTGCGCTTCCGCAGCGAGCCCACCGTACGCGGATTCGTGATCCGCAGTGTATTGACGCGGCTCAGGGAAATGGCGGAGGGCGAAAGGCAGAGTGCGGTGTTGCCTGCCACGGGAGGCGAGCCACGTCTAACATCAAACATTCCAACTCCAACGTCCAGCCTGCCCCCGCTTACCTCCGCCCTTCCGCATTCTGCTTTCCAGGTTCCGCGCTCGTCCGCGCCTGCGTCCGCCCTTCCAAACTCCGCATTCCGCACTCTGACTTCGTCGGCTCCGGCATTCGAAAATCGAAAATCTAATATCCACAATTCCACCTGGCGCTTCCTTGGGGTCGCCCACAGCGACTATGCGCTCTTTGAGACGGCGGCGGGGCTGGTGCTGCTCGACCGGCGCGCGGCCCACGAGCGCGTGTGGTTTGAGCAGCTGCGGGAGCAGTTTGGCAGCGGCACGGTGCCGGGGCAGCGGCTGCTGCTGCCCGTGCCGCTTGAACTCGACCCGGTCGCGGCGGCGCTGCTCCTCGACCGGCTGAAGTTTATCAACGCGCACGGCTTTGAGATTACTGAGTTCGGCCGCAATTTTTTCCGCATCGAGGCGGTGCCCGACTGGATGGAGCCGGGTGACGCAGAGCCGTTTGTGCGCGACCTGCTCGGCGCGCTACGCGACGGGCGTATCCAAGGCGGCAGCCTCGACGCCGCCCGCGAGCAGTTCGCGCGCCTGGCCGCCGCGCGCGCCGTCCGCCTCCCCGCCGCCGGCGGCGAGGAGCAGATGCGCGCGCTGCTCGCCCAGCTTTTCGCCACCCGCGCGCCGCTCACCAGCCCGGCTGGCCGGCCCACATTCGTCGAGCTGAACCATGGCGAGCTCGCACGGCGGTTTCAGAAATAGGGCATCCGGCCACCGGCAAGCCTCGCGATCACCCTGGCCGCACCCCATCAGGCCGCGCACACCACCACAATCCACAGCATCAGAAACAGGGCTGGAATCACCACGGGCGCGGCGAGCCCGAGCATCCGGATCGCCGCAATGCTGTGGACCGGCATGTCGCCGGGCTGCATCACCTTCGCAGCCTCGTCGCGTAGCTTCTTCATGGACCAGATGGCCCCCCACAGCGTGAGCCACAGCACAGCCACGCAGCCGAGCCCCACCCAGGGCAGCAGGCCCACCATCGCACTGTATATTCCGGCGTAATGCGGCAGCCGCAGCTGCTGCGGACCGTTGAGCAAAATGGCAAACGCGGTCAGCAGGAAGGACTGCGAGCCAACCAGCCACGACAGGCGCTGGTTGACGAGGTTGTCCTCGTGTTCGATGCGATGGCGGATGGCTTCAAGCTGTGGATTCATAGGGAGTGAATGCCAATAGGATTTCTGCTCCTTTAGCAACTCGCATGCCCGGCCGGTCCGCCCGGCGGTCATCGGACGGCGGTTTCCGGCCAAAGGCCGACACGCCAGTGTGACAAAATAGGGCGTGCTGCCGCGCCCGGCGCGCGTCTTGCTAGAGACTTCGCATCTGCCGCCATGCCTGCTCCCAAAAAATCCGCCACCTGTCCCGCGTTCGATACTGCCATCACAACCGCGCCGTTCCTGCGACCGGCGGCGGTTTCCGCCGCCTCACTCCACGCCCGTAAGGCGGGCGATACGTCCGTGGACCGGCTCCGTTCGCTCATACAGCGCCACCTCGTCTCGACACTCGCACGCCACGCCGACACGGCCACGCCGCGCGACTGGTGGGTGGCCACCGCGCTCGCGGTGCGCGACACCACCCACGAGCGCATGATTGAGACGCAGGCGGTACACAGCGCCGGCAACGTCCGCCGCGTCTATTATTTCTCGCTTGAATACCTCATGGGCCGGCTGTTCGGCAACAACCTACTCGCCACCGGACTGCTCGACGATGCGTGCGCCGCGCTCACCTCGCTCGGACAGGACTTTGAGAAAATCCGTGAGAGCGAGCTGGATATGGGCCTCGGCAACGGCGGCCTCGGCCGGCTGGCGGCGTGCTTTCTCGACTCGCTCGCCACGCTCGACTTCCCCGCGCTCGGCTACGGGATTTACTACGAGTTCGGCCTGTTCCGGCAGGAATTCGCCGGAAGCCGACAGATCGAGCACCCCGACAACTGGCTGCGCTTCGGCACCCCGTGGGAAGTCGTGCGCGCGGACTACGCGCAGGAGGTGAAGCTCTATGGCCGCGTGGAAAACGTCTTCGACGACCGGGGCAATTCCTCGCCGCGCTGGGTGGACACCAAGACCATCATTGGCGTGCCGCACGACATCCCGACCGCCGGCTATGGCACCTCGACCGTCAACCTGCTCCGCCTCTGGGCCTCCAAGGCCAGCGAGGACTTCGACCTCGCCGCCTTCAACCGCGGCGGTTACGTCGAGGCCGTGCACGACAAGGCCGTCGGTGAGACCGTCTCCAAAGTGCTTTATCCGAATGACAAGACGGACAACGGCAAGGAGCTGCGGCTTGTGCAGCAGTATTTTTTCATCGCCTGCTCCCTGCGCGACATCATCCGCCGGCATTTCAACCATCCGCAGAACACGTGGGCCAATTTTTCCGCCAAGGTCGCCGTGCAGCTCAACGACACCCACCCGGCCATCGCCATCGTCGAGCTGATGCGGATCCTCATGGACGAGGAGCAGCAAGGCTGGGACGCCGCGTGGACCGTCGTCACCCAGACCTTTGGCTACACCAACCACACGCTCCTGCCCGAGGCGCTGGAGAAGTGGAGCGTGGGGCTGTTCGAGCGCGTGCTCCCGCGCCATCTCCAGCTCATCTACGAGATCAACCGCCGCCTGATGGATGAGGTCGAGGCCCGCTGGCCCGGCGACAACCGGAAGAAATCCGTCTGCTCGATTATCGAGGAAGGCGGTGGCAAGCACGTGCGCATGGCGAACCTCTCGGTCGTCGGCTCGCACGCCGTCAACGGCGTCGCCGCGCTCCACACCGCGCTGCTGCGGAAGGACCTGTTTCCCGAACTGGACGCGCTCTATCCCGGCAAGTTTCAGAACAAGACCAACGGCATCACCCCCCGCCGCTGGCTGCTCAAGAGCAACCCGCGCCTCGCCACCCTCATCACGCAGAAGCTCGGCACCGCCGCGTGGGTGCGCGACCTCGACCTGCTGCGCGGGCTGGAAAAGTTTGCCAGCGACGGCGCGTTCCAGCGTGCGTTCATGGCTGTCAAGCGCGCCAACAAGGCCGACCTGGCCGCCGTCATCCAGGCCGTGTGCGGTGTCGCCGTCTCGCCCGACGCGCTCTTCGACGTGCAGATCAAGCGCCTGCACGAATACAAGCGGCAGCACCTGAACCTGCTGCACATTCTCGCCCTCTACCGCCGGCTGCTGCAAAACCCCTCTCTCGACCTGGTGCCGCGCGTCTTCGTCTTCGCCGCCAAAGCCGCGCCCGGCTACGACCTCGCCAAGAACATCATCTACGCAATCAACATCATCGGCGCGCGCATCAATGCCGACGCGCGCATCGGCGGCAAGCTGAAGGTCGTGTTTCTCCCCAACTACCGGGTGTCGCTCGCCGAGAAAATCATCCCCGCCGCCGACCTCTCCGAACAAATCTCCACTGCGGGCAAGGAGGCCAGCGGCACGGGCAACATGAAGCTCTCGCTCAACGGCGCGCTCACCATCGGCACGCTGGACGGCGCCAACGTCGAGATTAAGGAGGAGGTGGGCGACGACAACATCTTCATCTTCGGCCTCAGCGTCGAGGAAGTCGCCGCGCTCGACGCCCGCGGCTACCGTCCGCAGGACCTTTACCATGCCGACGAGGAGCTGCGCGCCATCGTGGACTGGATCGGCTCGGATTTCTTCACGCCCAACGAACACGGCGCGTTCGGCCCCCTGCACCACAGCCTGCTGGTCGGCGGCGACCCCTACAAGCTGCTCGCCGACTTCCGCAGCTACAGCGACTGCCACGCCCGCGTGGACGCCGCCTACCGCGACCAAGGGAAATGGGCGAAGATGGCGATCCTGAACACCGCCCGCATGGGCAAGTTCTCCAGCGACCGCACCATCCGCGAATACGCCCGCGACATCTGGCACCTGCCCCCCGTGCCGGTGCCGTGAGGACGGCGTCACGCCGTTGTTGCAACTCCATGCTGCGCGATCATCGGTCTGCACTTTCGGGTAGAGCGCTTGAGTCCATACAAACAGAAATTACTCTAAGGTACGGGCAGGGGCTGGATTATTTTTTCAGGCGGGCCTGCAGCTTCATTATCTCCGGACTGACAGCGCCGCACGACCCGCCGCAGCCGGAGCTACCGCGCTTTCCCAACATGGAGCGCAGTAGCAGCGCCACGGTCACGGCAACGATGGCCAGGGCGAGGATAGTTTGGAGGGAGGAGGACATGGGCGGAATCAAACCAGGAGAAAAAGAACGAGAAAGATTAAGGAAAGAAGGCGTTCAGTAGCCGAGGGCGCGACCGGTCTGATAGACCACGAAGCACACCAGCCACGCGGTGCCGGTCATGTAGGCGATCTGGAACAACGGCCAGCGCCACGAGTTGGTCTCGCGCTTCACGACGGCGACGGTGCTCATGCATTGCATGGCGAAAACATAGTAGATCATCAGCACAAGGCAAACGAGCGGCGTGAAGAGCGGCGCCCCGTCCGGCCAGTGCGCGGACCGCAACGCATCGCGCAAGGGCGTGGAGTTGTTGTCCGCGCCTTCGACCCCGAAGATGACGCCCATCGAGCTGACAAAGACCTCGCGCGCGGCAAACGAGGTGATGAGGCCGATGCCGATGCGCCAGTCAAAACCTAGCGGTTTGATGACCGGCTCAAGCAGATGGCCGGCCTGTCCGGCGAAGCTGTGGGCGATCTGCCCGGTGGCGGTCGCGGCGGGATCAGGATGCTTCGGATAAGTGGTGAGCGCCCAAAGCACGATGGAAATCGCGAGGATGATGGTGCCGGCGTTTTTGAGGAACAGCCACGCGCGCTCGACCATGTGCCGCGTGATTTCCATGAAACGCGGCGGCTGGTAGGGCGGCAGTTCCATGATCATGTGCGGTGGCGCGCTTTTGAACAGCGTGCGCTTGAACAGCCACGCAAAGCCGAACGCGCCGAGCGTGCCGAGCGCATACATCAGGATCATGATGCCGGCCTTCTTGCCCGCAGGCGCGGCATCGGCCGGCAGCAGCGTGGCGATCATGAGCAGATAGACGGGCAGGCGTGCGGAGCAGCTCATCAGCGGTGCGACCAGGATGGTGACGAGGCGGTCCTTGGCGTTCTCGATCGTGCGCGTCGCCATGATGCCGGGGATGGCGCAGGCATAGGAGCCGAGCAGCGGGATGAACGAACGCCCGTTCAACCCGACCTTGCTCATGGGGCGGTCCATGATGAAGGCGGCGCGCGCCATGTAGCCCGTGCTCTCCAACAGGCCGACGAAGAAAAATAAAATTAAAATCTGCGGCAGGAACACCATCACACTGCCCACGCCACCGATGATGCCATCGGTTAGCAGGTCGCGCAGATCGCCCGGAGCCATGACGCCCTTCACCCATGAGCCAAAGGCGGCGACGTGCTGGTCAATGAAATTCATCGGGGTTTCCGCCAGCGAGAAGATCGAGAAAAACAGCGCGGCCATGATCACCCCAAAGACCGCCCAGCCCCAGACCGAGTGGCACAGCACCGCGTCAATCCGGTCGGAACGCGACGGCCCCTGCTCGCGCGCACGCACGACGGCCTGGCGGCAGAGCGGCCCGATGGCTTCGTAACGGCTGCGGATGAGCGCGGCGGCCCAGTCGGCCCCCTCCCCTTCCCAGCGTCGGCGCCAGTGGTCCAAAATCCCGTGCGTCCGCCTGCTGAGCGGCTTGGAGCCGGCGACGCGCACGGTGTCAAAATCCGTCAGCAACAGCAGCGCCTCGGCGCGGGCGATGAGCGGCGGCCGGCCGTCGTGATCGGTCAGCGAGGCCTGCAGCTCGGCCACGGCCGGCGCGACCGCCGTCGGCACATCCCAGCTGTGCCGGGCCAGCGGTAGCTCCGCCCGGCTCATGGCGAGGCGCAGCTCGACGAGTCCCTTGCCGTGGACGGCCTCGCAGGCCACGACCGGGATGCCGAGGGCGCCCTCCAGTTCGGCGGCGTCCACCTTCATCCCGGCGGCTGCGGCCATGTCCATCATGTTGAGGGCGATGATGACCAGCCGGCCAAGATCGAGGATCTGGTGGACGAGGTAGAGATTGCGCTCGAGGTTGGCGGCATCCACGACACAGATGATGCGGTCGGGCTGCGGCGTGTCCTCGCGGCGGCCAAAGAGCACATCGCGCAGGACCGCCTCGTCCGGCGAGCGCGCGGCCAGCGAATAGGCACCCGGCAGGTCAATCACCTGAATCGGTTTCCCATGCTGCGACCAGGCAGTGCCGATCTTTTTCTCCACGGTGACGCCCGGATAGTTGCCCACCTTCTGGCGTAAACCGGTGAGCGCATTAAAGAGCGTCGTTTTGCCGCAGTTCGGGTTGCCCACCATCGCATAGACTGGCGAGCGGTCGGTGGCTGGCCCCGTCCGCCGGCGCGCAGGCGGCGTGATATGCGAGGGAAGCTTCATGGGGAAAGACTGAAGGGCTGAAAGACTGAAGGGCTGACGAACTGCCGGCAGCTTGGCGCAGAAGAACAGGCGCGAGCGTTTCTTTCTGGCATAGGGAGGGTTCAGCCTTTCAGTCCTTCGTTCATTCAGCCTTTCCGGCCCGAAGGGCGGGCTCTTCGACCTTGCTCAAGGCGGGCAGCCGCTCGACCATGATGCTCATCGCCGCGCGGTGGTTGAGCGCGATGCGCGTGCCGTTGACAAGGCACAGGCTGGTCGTGGTGCCGGAAATCTTGGTGACCAAGGCCGCCTCGCCAAAGCCCATCTCCCGCACCCGCTGGCAGAAACTCTCGTCCCCGGTTAGCTGGCACACACGACCCGTGGCCCCTGCCGGAAGCTGGCAGAGCTGGACCCGGATGCTGAGGGTGGAAACAGGCATAAAAGTATCAGTAAAATCTATTGAGACTGAGTTTCAGCAACAAGAGAGCCCTGTTTCGTGTAAGAATCCAGCGAAAAATTGCGTGATTTTGCCGTTGGCAGGCGTGTTAGAGATGAACTTCGCCAACCAACCTTCCCTTTACCCCCATCGCGCTCACCATGAAAACCTCGCTCTGGCTGCCCCGTCTATCAACCGCCGTAGGCCTTGTCGCGTTACTCGCTCTCACCAGCGGCTCAAGTCTTCGCGCCGCCAGCGGCCCGCCGCCGGTTCCCGGCTACCCCACCGATGGTGGTTCGCCACCGCCCCCCGGTTACTCGCAAGGGACGCCTGCCGCCGCCAGCCGGCTCGTCATCCAGAACGGCAAGATCTGGCCCATCGGCCTGGATGCCACGCTCGGCAAGGTCGTCGAACTTCTCAGCGACCGCTACCATGGCCAAGCCAACATCATCCTCGCCGGCACAGCAGAGGTGCGCGTCGGTGACATCACCCTGCGCTTGTCCGAACAAAACGTGAACATCGAAGAGCTGGCCGATGTGCTCAACGCGGTGTGCGAAACCAGCGGCCGCGCGTTCACGGTGTCGTTCAATGAGAGCAACCACACGAACACTCGCGTCTACACGCTCTCCTTGCCAGCGCCCGCCGCCGCCCCCAAAGC
>JBAXLL010000062.1:0-8451 GCA_037134835.1 Verrucomicrobiota bacterium | reverse complement strand
GAATGAGCATCTGGCCAACCATTACGGCATCCCTGGCGTGAAAGGCGCGCAAATGCGCCGCGTCACGCTCCCGACCGGCAGCGAGCGCGGCGGACTGATGACGATGGCCAGCGTGCTCAAGGTCACGGCCAACGGCACCACCACTTCGCCCGTGCTGCGCGGTCACTGGATCACCGAACGCATCCTCGGCCTGGAAACACCGCCGCCGCCGCCGGGCATCAAGGCCGTGGACCCCGACATCCGTGGCGCGGTCACCATCCGGCAGCAGCTCGAAAAGCACCGCGCCGACCCGAGCTGCGCGTCATGTCACAACAAGATGGATCCGCCGGGCTTCGCGCTGGAGAGTTTCGACGTGATGGGTGGCCGCCGCGACCGCTACCGCGCCGTGTCCGATGATGTGAAGCCCGTGCGTGGCTTCGGCATGAGCGGGCAGGCGTTCGCCTTTCACTACGGTCTGCCGGTGGACAGCGCCGGTGCGCTGCCTGACGGCCGCACCTACCAGGACGTGCGCGAGTTCAAGAATCTGATCGTGAAGGATGAGGTGCCTGTGGCACGCAACCTCGTCAAGCAGCTCGTGGTCTTCGCCACCGGTTCACCGGTGCGCTTCAGCGATCGCGAGGAGCTGGAGAAGGTTTTGCAGCATGCCGCCGCAAAACACTACGGCGTCCGCACCCTCATTCAGGAGCTCGTGCAGAGTGATCTGTTCCAGACCAAGTGAGGCGATCGCCCAGTCTCAAGCCACCCCAGTCTCAAATAAAAATCTCAAGTCCTGAATCAAGACACCCGTTTGGATTTCCTCTTTCCGCCCGCCCTTCGCGCCTATGAAAATTTCCCCCCTTCCCCCCGTCTCCGCGTCCTCCTATCCCGTCCCCTTCATCACCACCCGGCACGCGATCTCGCGCCGGAGTTTCCTCCACACCGCGGGCATTGCGCTGTCGTTGCCGTTGCTCGACGCGATGATGCCGCCGTTCGCGCGTGCCGCGACGACGGGTTCCCCGCTCGCACCCGGCGCGAAGCCGCGCCGGATGTTCGGCATCTGCAACAACCTCGGCCTTCGGCCCGATCTGTTTTTCCCCAAGGACAGCGGCATGGCCTACACGCCGTCGCCCCTGCTCGGCCTGCTCCAGGAGCACCGGCAGGACTTCACGGTGTTCAGCGGCGTGTCGCATCCCAACGTAGATGGCGGCCACCCGTCGGACATCTCCTTCCTCACCGCCGCGCCGCATCCGGCGAGCAGCTCGTTCCGCAACAGCATCTCGCTCGACCAGCTCATCGCCGAGCGCATCGGCACGCTCACGCGTTTCCCGTCGCTCACGCTGGCCGTCAACGGCGGCGGGCGCGCCCTTTCGTGGACGGGCACCGGTGTCGCCATCCCGCCGGAGCAGAGTGCATCGGCGGTGTTCAACCAGCTTTTCCTCCAGGGCACGCCCGAGCAGGTGGCGGCCCAGATCCGCAAGCTCGACACCGGCCGCAGCATCCTCGACGCTGTCTCCGAACAGGCCAAAAGCCTCCAGCGCAATCTCGGCGACCGCGACCGGAGCCGGCTCGACCAGTATTTCACCAGCGTGCGCGATCTGGAGCACCGGCTGCAGGAGTCGAAGGGCTGGGAGAGCAGGCCCAAGCCGGTCGTCAGCGTCGCCGCGCCGACCGATCCCGCCAACGCCGCGCAATACATGGCCAAGATCAGGGTCATGTATGACCTCGTGAAGCTCGCGTTTGAGACGGACTCGACGCGTGCGGTCACCCTGATGCTCAACAGCGTCGGCACCCCGGTCATCACCGACACCGGCGAGACGCTCACCGACAGCTACCACAACCTCTCCCACCACGGGAAGGCCGACGAGAAGCTTTCGCAGCTCAAGATCATTGACGAAGGCCACATGAAGCTGCTCGCCGCCTTGTTCGCCGAGCTCAAGGCGGTAAAGGAGGGCGAGGAGACACTGCTCGACCGCACGATGATCCTCTATGGCTCCAACCTCGGCGATGCCAACGCGCATTCGACGACCAACCTGCCCACGCTCTTCGCGGGCGGCGGCTTCCGTCACGGCCAGCACGTCTCGCTCGATCCGGCCGGCGGCATTTATCCGCTGCCGAACCTTTTTGTCTCGATGCTCCAGCGCATCGGCTTTGAGGATCAAAAATTCGCCTCCTCCACCGGCACGATGAAAAGCCTGGAGGCCAAAGCGGGTGCCTGAGCGAGAACCGTCCTTCCGCTGTCCCACGAAAATCATCCCCGAGCTATTTTCATGTCCCTGCGTCTCGCGCCTCTACTCTGCGTCCTCGCTGCCCTTGCGCCCGCTGCTGGGCGCGCGGCCGCGACCACGTTCACACCGCCCCCCACGCCCTATGCCTCGACGCCGGCCGCCAAGACCGTACTGGCCGCCGTGCCGCCGCCGGCCGCCGGCGAGATCGTCGTGGATTTTGAAAAGGCTGAGATCGGCCAGCCTATGCCGAACTGGGAGGAGAAGGGTGTGAAGTTCCGACTCTACGGCCCGCTGCAGCGCACTCCGGCCGCGCAGCCGCGCGTGATGTTTTTTCCGCACATCGCCACTGACCACAAGGGCATCCTCAACGCCATGTCCACCGACCAGAGCGTGCCGCTGGAGATGGCGCTGCCGGGCGCGGGCGCGTCGTCCGTTACCCTGGTGCTGTGGGGCTCAACCGGCTGCCCGGTGCTGGTCGAGGCTTATGACAAGGACGGCAAGTTGGTGGACCAAAAGTCAGTTGCCTCTGTCCCCGGCCGCAAGGCTCCCGAGGACGCGGTGCCATTTCTCACCGTCACACTCAAGGCCCCGGCCATCACCACCGTCTATCTGAGCGGCCCGCGCAACGGCGAGATTCTCGCCGCCGACGAAGTGCGTTTTGTCCCGCTGCCGGCAGCCGCGCCAGTGTCCGCCAGCAAGTGACAGCGTCAGGAGTGCGTCGCGCTAATACGAGTCCGTCGCAAGCCCGAATCAAAACCCCTTCTTTTGCAGCTCGGCGCTGAGTTTTTGCATGAAAGCCTGGCCGTCGGCTGGGGTGGGGCGGTAGCCGGGCTGACTGATCTCGGTAAAGCCGGGGCGACCCTGCTGGTCCACAATCCATTTGCCCGTCACGCCATCGCTGAAAATCACGGCACCGCTGGCAATGGCACTAGGGATGAGGGTGACATTGTCCACGGTCACGGTCACGGCACTGGCTCCGGCTGCCGGGAGCTCATCGGCCAGGGCTGCGGCGTCTTCCGCGTCGTCGCCGGGCTGGGTGTCGGCCGGCTCCGCGCCGCCAAGGCCGAGCTTTTCCTTCGCCTTCTCAATGAAACCCTTTTTTTCCGGCGGGGCAGGGCGGGCGGCGGATGCCGTGCTGCCGCTCGGGCTGGCGGCGGCCGGCTTGGCGGGTTCCGGCTTGGGCGGAGGATCCTTGATCTGGAGATTCAGGTCATCCACGAGAAAGCGGACGTCCATGTAGGTGAGCGCCACCCCGAGCTGATCGCGGAGCTTTTTCTGGACTTGGGAAAGGTTGTCGCCGGCGGCCAGCCAGCTGGCCACGGTGGCGGTTTGTTCGGGCGTCAAGGTCATGGTGAAAAGGCAGATTGAAGCAAAAAATCTCCGAATTGCGACGGATAAAAATATTTCGCCAAGGCCACAGGCGAAAAATAACGCTTGCATTTATCGTTAGGAAGCTAACTGTCAGCCGCCTTATTGGTTCAAAGCTCACGATCTGCCATGCCGCTCCTCCTCCTCAAAGAACTTCCGCGCTACGAGTGCCTGCTCGAGGCCGCGAAGCAGTTCCCCGACCTCGACCCATCGGCAGCAGAGGCGTTTCTGCACCTGCTGCGGACGGGCGACGAAGCATTCCGCGTCGTCGAGAACAACCTGGCCGGGCATCATCTCACGCAGGGCCGGTTCGGAGTGTTGATGGCGCTGTGGGGCCGCTGCCGTGAGGAGCATAAACGTGACGCCCCGCTCAGTCCGGCGGAGCTGGCCGAGCATACCGGCGTCACCCGCGCGACCATCACCGGTCTCGTGGATACGCTGGAGCGCGACGGCCTCGTGACGCGCACTCCCGATCCGGATGACCGCCGCATGATGGCCGTTGGCCTCACGCCGCGTGGTGAGAAATTGCTCCAGAAGGTGCTGCCCTCGCATTTTCGCCAGCTGGCGCGGCTCATGGAGCCGTTGTCCGAGCCCGAGCGGAAGACGCTCGTGCGCCTGCTCACCAAGGTGCTTCAACGCGCCTCCGAGATCACGCCCGACGGCGAGCCAGCGCCACCACCCCTTGCGGCGGCCCGCTGATGGTTCTTCCCTGCAACTTTATCATCATCCCATGCCAAAGAAACTGATCCTCATCCTGTTCACCCTCAGCGCCGTTGCCAATGTCGTCCTGGTCCTCGCGGTGCTCAAGCTCCAGCAATTTTCGGCGATGGCTGCGGCCGGCGCAAATGCCGTCGCTCCCGCCGACGTCGTGACGGCCTCACCGGTGCGTGAGGACACGTGGGAGACGGGCATCAAAGCCACCGGCTCGTTCTACGCCGTCCAAGGGGTGACCGTCGCGGGCGAGATCGCCGGCAAGATTGCCAAAATATCGTTCGACTCGGGCGCGACGGTCAGCGCGGGTGACCTGCTCGTGCAGCTCGACACCTCCGCGGAGGCCGCGCAGCTCGAGTCAGCCGAGGCCGCGGCCGCGCTTGCCGCCCTGAATCTCCGGCGCCAGCACGACCTGCGCGCACAAGGCACCAACTCTGAGGCCGACCTCGACCTCGCGGACGCGCAGGCGAAGCAGGCGGCCGCGCTGACCGCGCAGCTCCACTCGGTCATTGCCAAAAAAACGATCCGCGCGCCCTTTGCCGGGCGGCTTGGCCTGCGGTTTGTGAATCTTGGCCAGATCCTGAACGCCGGTGACCCGGTCACGACGTTGCAGACCCTAGACCCGATCTATGTGAATTTTTCCGTGCCGCAGCAGAGTGTCGCGGCGCTCGTGAGCGGGGCGGAGGTGCATGTGGCGAGCGACGCCGCGCCCGGAGCAAAGCTCAGCGGCAAGATCACCGCCATCAGCCCTGAGGTGGACCCGGTGACGCGCAACGTCCGCGTGCAGGCCACCCTTGGCAACGGCAATGAAAAATTGCGCCCGGGCATGTTTGCCAGCGTCGAGGTTATGCTGCCGGAAACGAAAAAAGTCCTGGCGGTGCCCGCGACGGCCGTGCTATACGCTCCTTCCGGCGATTCGGTCTTTGTCGTGGACGAGCAGAAAAACGAGAAGACTCAGCAGACGGAGAAAGTCCTGCGCCAGCAGTTCGTTCAGCTCGGGGCGACGCGCGGCGATTTTGTCAGTGTCGTCTCCGGACTGAAGCCCGGAGAGACCGTCGTCTCCAGCGGAGTCTTCAAGCTGCGCGCGAAGGGCGTGGTCGTGATTGACAACAAGCTCGCGCCCGACGCGCAACTCATGCCCAAGCCCAACAATTCCTGAGAATTCCCATTGGAACAGCGACCTCATGGGGCATTTCTGCCCGTGAGTCTGTTCGAGACACGGAATACCATACCATGAAAGCCTTTACCGATATTTTTATCCGCAAGCCGGTCCTCGCGATCGTTGTCAGCTTCGTGATCCTGCTGGCCGGGGCGCAGTCTTGGCGCTCGCTCACGATCCGCCAGTATCCGCGCAGCGAGAACGCTTCCGTCAGTATCGGCACGGCGTATGTTGGCGCGAGCGCGGAGCTCGTTCGCGGCTTTGTCACCACGCCCATCGAGCAGGCGGTCGCGTCGGCCGACGGAATTGATTATGTCTCCTCGACCAGCTTGGAGGGCTTTTCGCTTGTCAGCGCGCGGCTCAAGCTCAACTACGACCCGCTCAAGGCGCTCGCCGAGATCACCTCCAAGGTGAACCAGGTGCGCAACGAGCTGCCCCCCGAGGCGCAGGTGCCGTCCATCGCGGTGCAGTCCGACGACTCGCAAATCGCCTCGTGCTACCTGAGCTTTTCCTCCGAGATTCTCACCCAGAGCCAGATCACAGATTATCTCGTGCGGGTGGTGCAGCCGAGGCTCGCGGCCCTGCAGGGCGTGCAGCGCGCGGACATCCTGGGTGCGCGCACGTTCGCGATGCGCATCTGGCTCAAGCCTGAGCGCATGGCCGGCCTCAACGTCAGCCCCGCGCAGGTCCGGGCCGCGCTGGGCAACAACAATTACCTCGCGGCCGTGGGCTCGACGAAGGGTTCGCTCGTGCAGGTCAACCTCACGGCCAACACCAACCTGCACTCGGTGGAGGACTTCAAACGCCTCGTCATCCGCCAGCAGAATGACACCATCGTGCGACTCGAGGACATCGCCGATGTCGAACTGGGTGCGGAGGATTACGACACCGAAGTGCGGTTCACCGGCAAGACCGCCGTGTTCATGGGCATCTTTCCCCTGCCCAACGCCAACGTGATCGAGGTCGTGCAACGTGCGCGCACCGCGCTGGAGGAGCTCAAGAAAGACCTGCCCGCCGGTCTCGATGCGACCGTGGCCTACGACGCCTCGGCCTACATCAGCCAGGCGATCAAAGAGGTGACGCACACCCTGGTGGACACGCTGCTCATCGTCGTGGTTGTGATTTACCTATTCCTCGGCTCGTGGCGCTCGGTGGTGGTTCCCATCCTGGCCATCCCCGTGTCACTGATTGGGGCGGTCTTTCTCATGCAGGCCTTTGGCTTCACGCTGAACCTGCTGACACTGCTGGCCATCGTGCTCTCGGTCGGGCTGGTGGTGGACGACGCGATTGTCGTCGTCGAAAATGTCGAGCGTCACCTGCGCGAGGGGCGAACGCCGCTCGACGCCGCGCTGCTGGGCGCGCGCGAGCTGGTCGGCCCCGTCATCGCGATGACCGTCACACTGGCGGCGGTTTACGCGCCGATCGCCTTCCAGGGCGGCCTCACCGGGTCGCTGTTCCGCGAATTCGCGCTCACGCTGGCCGGCGCGGTGACGATTTCCGGCGTCGTTGCGCTCACGTTGTCACCCATGATGGCCTCGCGCCTGCTCAAGAGCGCGGCGGACGAGGAACGCGGCTTCGCCGGCTGGGTCAACCACCGGTTTGACAAACTCCGGCTGGCTTACGGACGCACGCTCGATGGCACGCTCCGCGCGCGCCCCGCCGTTTACACCATTTGGATCGTGCTGAGCCTGGTCACGATCCCCTTGTTCATCCTGTCGCCGAAAGAACTCGCGCCCACCGAGGATCAGGGCGTGGTCTTCGCCATCATCACCAGCGCGGCCAACGCGACCGGCGACCAAAAGAGCGCCTTCGGACGGGCGACGGAAAAGGCGCTGCTCGAGACGCCGGAGCGCGCGCTCACCTTCCAGGTGCTGTTTCCACCCTCCAACCCTGTGGGTCGGGCCGCAGCCGGAGCCGACGGCTTCGCCGGCATGATTGTCACGCCCTGGCACGCGCCGCGCACGCGGACGATTTTTGAGATCAAAAACGAGCTGGGCGCAAAACTGGCGCAGGTGCCCGGCTTCCAGGCTTTCCCGGCCACACCGGCGGCGCTGCCGGGTGGCAGCACCTTTCCGGTCGAGTTTGTGATCGCGGGCACGGCCGATGCGACGCAACTGCTCGAGTACGCGCAAAAAATCCAGGCCAAGGCGATGGAGAGCGGGGTGTTTCCCTTTCTGCAAATTGACACCAAAATTGACCAGCCCGAGACCGAGATCGTGATTGACCGGGAAAAGGTGGCGACGCTCGGGCTCAATCTCACCCAGATCGGCGCCGACCTGGCGACCGCCCTGGGCGGCAACTATGTCAACCGCTTCGACATCGCGGGACGCAGCTACAAGGTCATCCCCCAGCTCCAGCGCGGGGACCGGCTCAACCCGGACCAGCTCACCAGTCTCTACGTCAGCGGGCCGAACAACCAGCTTCTGCCGCTCAGCGCGCTCGCCCATATCGAGAACCACACCGTGCCGCGCTCGCTCAACCGGTTCCAGCAGATGAATGCCGTGAAGATCACCGGCGCAACCAACCGGACACTTGACGAGGCGCTCACCGCGCTTGAAACCGCCGCCAAGGGAATTCTGCCGCCCGGCATGACGGTGGACTACACCGGCGAGTCACGACAGCTCCGCACCGAGGGCAACAAGTTCCTGCCCGCGTTCATCCTTGCGATCATCATGATCTTCCTCGCGCTCGCGGTGCAGTTCAACTCGTTCCGCGACCCGCTGGTGATCCTCGCGGGTTCGGTGCCGCTGGCGTTGTTTGGCGCGCTGCTTTTCACCTCGCTGAAGATGCCCAATCCCAACCTGAGCTACTGGACTGACGGCTGGACGACCACGCTGAATATCTACGCCCAGGTCGGCCTGGTCACCCTCGTGGGCCTCATTGCCAAAAACGGCATTCTCATTGTGGAGTTTGCCAACAAGCTCCAGGAGTCCGGCCATGACAAAATTTCTGCGGTGCGCGAGGCGGCGATGACCCGGCTTCGCCCGGTGCTGATGACCTCGGTTGCGA
>JBAXLL010000061.1:0-8495 GCA_037134835.1 Verrucomicrobiota bacterium | reverse complement strand
GGGTGGCGTCGAGCACGAGTAGAAGCAGGTCGGCGGCGGCGGCGCGCTCATACGTCTTGGCGATGCCCAGGCGCTCTAGAGGGGTGGGGGAGGGGTTCAGGCCGGCTGTGTCGGTCAAGCGCAGCCAGTGCGGGCCGGCAGGCACGCGCTCCTCAATGAAGTCGCGCGTGGTGCCCGGCTCGGGGCTGACGAGCGCGCGTTCGTGCCCGGTGAGGCGGTTGAGCAGAGAACTCTTGCCGGCATTGGGTTCCCCGACGATGACCGTCTGGATGCCATCGCGCAGCAGCGCGCCGTAGCGCTGCGTCGCGAGCAAGCGGGCGGTGTCGTCGGAGAGCTGCTCGATCATCCCCCGCAGCCGGCTGCGATCCTCCGGTGGCAGGTCCTCCTCGGGAAAATCAATGTAGGCCTCGATGCGCGCGAGCGCGCCGAGTAGCGTGTCTGTGAGGGCGGCCATGCGGCGGCCCAGCGCGCCGCGGAGCTGCCCCTGTGCGGCAGCGAGCGCCCGCTCGCTGCGCGCGTGGATGAGGTCCATCACCGCCTCAGCCTGGTCGAGTGCCAGGCGACCGTTGAGGAAGGCCCGCTGAGTGAACTCGCCCGGCCCGGCCGGCCGCGCGCCGCGGGCATGAAGGTCCTCCAGGATTTTCTGTACGATGAAAGGATTGCCGTGGCAGGAGACCTCCAGCGAGTCCTCACCGGTGTATGAGTTGGGCGCTTGGCAAAAGGTGGCGAGCACGTCATCCACCACCGCGCCGTCGCGGTCGCGGTAATCGCCGTGCGTGGCGGTGCGGGGCAGCAGGGCGGCACCGAAGATGCCAGGGATTAACGCGGCGCACGCCGGCCCGCTCACGCGCACAACCGCGATGGCTGCCGTGCCGGCGGGAGTGGCCAGCGCGGCGATAGTGTCGGTGTGGCGGGACATGCCCGAACCAACGCCCCTCGTCCGCCTGCGCCAAGTCAAAAGGGCGGCCTTCGTCGTGGACGGTCAAGCCGCAGGATGGCTTGCGCCCGTCTTATGGGGCCGTCGTCCCGCCCGGCTTGAACACCGTAGCGAACCAGACCGCGAGCAGGATGAGGGCGAAGCTCACCGCGTAGTTCCACCGCAGTTTTTCGCCGAGCACGAGCCACGCGAACCCCACGAAGACAGCCAGTGTGATGCACTCCTGCGCGATCTTGAGCTGGTAGCCGCTCCAGCCGCCGGCGTAGCCGTCCCGGTTGGCTGGCACCATCAGGCAATACTCGAAGAACGCGATGCCCCAAGACATAAGTACTATGAGCCAGAGCGGTTTGTCTTTGAAGAGGTCGAGTTTGAGCTGGCCATACCAAGCCAGCGTCATAAATACATTGGAGCAGGTGAGCAGGAGGATGGTTTTCATCGAATTAAAAAATGGCCGCCCGGCTGCGCGGCTCCGGCCTGGCCGGTTGGATGAAACGCCCGGGCCCGCCGGCTATGCGCCCGCGTCGGAGATCGGCGTGATTCCCTTCCGCCGCAGAAATATGGCGGCGATGAGCGAGATGATCGTGCCGCCGATCATCCCGCCCACGATGCTGATGATCGCCTGGAGTAACGGATGCATGACTACGCGCATGATTTTCTCCGCCGCCTCGACCGCTTCGCCTTTTATGCCCTGCGCATGCATCGCGGCGACCTGCGCCTGGACCATGATCTCGCCGATCTCGGGGTTCACCACCAAGGTGTAGAGACCATTCAACACACTGCTGAACAGGACGGAAAAAAGCGTGACCAGCGCGCCCGCGCCGACCGCGCGGCCATAGCCGAAATCCTGCTCGGCCGGCGTCTCGGCGCGACGGGCCCTGATGCCCAGCACTAGGCAGGTCACCGAGATGGCCATGCCGCCGAGGGTGCTGATCCATTGGGTGGAGGCTAACTTCGCGGCATCGGAGTGAAACCCAAGGAAGAAAAATCCGAGCGTTAGAAACGCGAGGCCCAGCGCCGAGGTGAAACCGTAGGTGAGGCAAGTTTTCATGCGGTGGCGAGCCTGGGCGCGGCGAAGCGGAGGGCAAACCAAACCGGTGGTGCCAGACCTCGCTATCCCCGGCGCGCGGCCCGGTTCAAGGCCGGTAGTACCCGCGGAACCATTCTGCGAAGCCGCGCAGCCCGTCCTCCAGTGTCACCCGCGGGGCGTAGCCGATGGCTGCGTGTACGCGCGTGAGGTCGGCGCATGTCTCCACCATGTCGCCGGGTTCCGGCGGGAGCAGCTCCAGACGGGCTTTCTGGCCCAACACAGACTCCAGCATCTCGACGAAGAGCCGCATCTCGACCGGCCGGTGGTGGCCGAGGTTGAAAATTCGGAACGGCGGGACGGGGCGTTGCCCCGGCGGCGGCGGATAGAGCAACAGCTTGAGCAATCCGTCCACGATGTCGTCCACATGGGTGAAGTCGCGGCGGTTTTTGCCTTCATTGAACAGCTTCAGCGGCTCCCCGGCGCAGATCGCCGTGGCAAAGATGATGGGCGTCATGTCGGGCCGCCCCCACGGGCCGTAGACGGTGAAGAAGCGCGCACCGGTGACGTTGAGCCCGTGAAGGTGCGCATAGCTGTGCGCCATCAGTTCGTTGGCGCGCTTGGTCGCCCCGTAGAACGACACCGGCCGGTCCGCTGCCTGGTCCTCGGAGAACGGCACCCGCGCTCCGGCCCCGTACACGCTGCTCGATGACGCGAACACGAGGTGCTTCGGGGGCCGGTCGCGGCACGCCTCGAGCACGTTGAGGAACCCGGTGATGTTGTTGCGCACATAGGCGGCGGGCTGCGCAATGCTGTGCCGCACGCCGGCCTGGGCGCCGAGGTGCGCGACATAGTCGGGCTGGAACTGCGCATGGAGGGCGGAGTATTTTTCCGCTTCGGCAATGTCGAGCTGCACCCAGCGAAAATTTTCCAGGGGCGCGAGCGCCGCGAGCCGGGCACGTTTGAGCGCGACATCGTAGTAGTCGCTCAGGTTGTCCACGCCGAGCACCTCACAGCGGCGCGTTTCCGCGAGCCGGCGGCAGAGATGGGAGCCGATGAAGCCGGCCGCGCCGGTGACGAGCACTTTCATTGCCGGGCGGGATTAGCGTGCGCCCCTCCGCGCGGCCAGCGGAAAAACTGTGGTCGGTGCGGGCTTCACATTGGCGCGCAATGGTGCAGGCTGGGGGAATGAACCGCCTGCCGCAACTCCGGGAGCTCATGCTCCGCTCGCCGCCGCTGACGCTGGCGGTGGCGGAAAGCGTGACGTGCGGCGGCGTCCAGGCGCGGATCGGCGGGATTTCCGGGGCGTCGGATTTTTTCCTCGGTGGCATCACGGCCTACAACTTGGAGCAAAAGGTGCGGCACCTGGGGGTGGTGCGTGCGGCGGCGGCGGCGTGCGGGTGCGTCTCGGCCGAGATCGCGGGGCAAATGGCGCGCGGCGCGGCGGCGTTGTTCGGCGCGGACCTCGGCGTGGCGACCACCGGCTGGGCGGAACCACCGGCGGCGTGCGGCGCGCAAGCCTGGTCGGGGTGTGAGCCATTTGCGTTCTGGGCGGTGACCCGGCGCGGATCGGCCGGCGAGTGGCAGACGCGCACCGGCCGCGTGGTCTGCCTAGGCGCGGCGCGGGTGGCGGCGCAGGCGATGATCGCGGATACGGTGCTCGCGGAGCTGCTGGCGCACTTGCAGGCAACCCGTGGGAGCGTTTGAGGCAGCACTGGAGTGGCGGGGTGTCGCGCCCGGACTCCTGCCCGGACTTAACGCGTGATTTTTTCCACGTAGTTCATCAGGAACGTCACCTCCGGGGCGGGAGTAATCCAGGTCCCGTAGAGCAGCTCGGGCAGGCCATAGGTGGTGTTGTAAAGGAGATGGTTGGCGTCGTCGTCGCGGGAGACGAAGCCGGCCTTGACGGTCGCACCGGCATAGAGGCCCGCCTTTTTGGAATAAACGAGCACAGGCACCTGTAACATGCTGCCGTCCTTCCAAGCCTCGGCCTCGGCGACCTTGGGTCCGGCGACGGCCTTGGCATCCGCACCGATGTCCAGACGGCCGTTGAGGAGGGTGCGGGGCGTTTGGTCGTCGGTGATGACGTAGATGGTCTCGACAGTTTTGCCGCCGATCTGCAGGCCGAGGCTGGCTTCGCCGGCTCGGATGAGCGCCGGCAGGCTCCACTTGCCGTCGGGGCGCCGGACCATGATGGTGCCGTAGCCGCCCTGAACGCCGAAAATGAAGCCGGCCTTGAACTGGTTCACGATGATGATTGCGCGGGCCCGTTTGAGGACCTCGGCTGGGATGGCAGTGGCGGGGGTCGCCATGAATTCACGCAGGATCGCCTCGCACGACTCCACGTGCTTGACGAGTTCATCGCGCGGGGCCAGCACCGGAATGCGGGCCGCAGAGGTGGCTGGGACCGCCCGGCTGGCCGGTGCGGCGGCGCGGAGGCAGGGGACGGCGACAAGCAGCGCGAACAAGAACGGGAGAGTTTTCATCATGACGTCGATTTGGGTTACGTCCACCATGGGGATGTCGCGCGATTTGGAAAGCACGGAGTTCAACGCGGTGGCAAGTGTGTAGGGTGACGGTCTTGCTGGTTCGACGAGCTCACCGCCGTGATCCCGCCAAAAGAAAGCCGCCCCTCCGCCCGCGCTTCAGTCCAGCCCGCGCGCGGCGAGATCATCCTCGCCCCAGGCAAGGTAATGGCCCAGCTCATGCAGATAAGTGAGCCGGACTTCATCGCGAAACACCGCCACATCGCCCTCGGCGAAGTCCCAGATATTGTCGAGATAAAGGAAGATTTGCGGCGGCAGGAGGTTGTCCATGCCTGGTTCTTCACCATGGGCCGGGCCGGTGAACAGCCCGAGGATGTCCGCCTCAAAGCCTTCGTTAACAAGGTGTTGGTCGGGCGCGGACGCGAGGTGTACCGGCACGGCTCTCGCCAGCCCGCGTATGGCGGCCGGTAGACTGGCCTGGGTGGTGGCAACCGTATCGCGGGCGAGGGTGGTGAGGCGGGCAAAATTCATGGTTGCAATGAAATCGGCATGTGTAACCATGCAGACCTCCTGCACGTCAAAAGCGGGTCTATCCATAAAGTTCAACCCCCACAAACAAACCTCCTAACATGAAGTCATATCTCAAATCCCTCGCAGCCATTGGCATCGTTGCCTTCGGTGTTGTTACATCTACGTTCGCGCAACCTGGCGCTGGCGGTCCTCCCGGCGGTGGCGCTGGTGGCGCTGGCGGTGGTGGCGGCCGTGCAGGCGGTGGCGCTGGTCGTGGTGGTCGCGGCGGTGCGGCTCCGGCTCCCATCACGCTGGCCGACATCAAGACGGCGATCCCCACCCTGACGCCTGCGCAGGAATCCCAAATCACGCCCATCCTCGCTGACGTTACGAAGGCGCAGGAGGCTCTCACGAAGGCCACGGCCGATTTCAACACGCTTCGTACGGCTAATCTCGCCAAGATTCGTGCGGCCCTGACACCTGAACAGGCGACAGCCTTTGACGGACTCACTGCTCCTCGCGGTGGTGGCGGCTTCGGCGGCGGCGCTGGCGGTCCCGGTGGCGGCGCTGGTGGCGCTGGTGGCGGAGGCCGTGGTGGTCGTGGCGGTCGTGGCGGTGCTGGCGGCGCTCCTGGTGCTCCTGCTCCGGGCGCCTGATCTGGCCTGCCGATTCTTGCTTAAATTCAATCACTCCGCCGGAGTCCCTTTGGGGCTCCGGCGTTTTTTTTGCCCGAAAGGAGACCGCCGGGGTGGTGGACGATCGCTCCGTTCGGTAACGGCCACCCCGCCCTACATCAGCCCTGGGGCTCCGACGTAGGTGACCACGCGTCATGCGAAGCCGCTTGCGAAGCAGCCAGATGTGGTGCAGCTTTGGTCGGTTCGCTCTTTGACTCGCACGCATTCATCCGCGCCACCGGCCATATCGGTCGGGCTTGGCCGCGATTCATTTTACGGGGGTGTTCTGGATTCGATCCCCGGTTGGAGTGTGCCGCCGCCCTTCGAGAGAGACGGTCTCTCGTTAATCCCCCTTCAAACCAACAAACGGCAACATCGAAGAGATGCCTCTGGCAGCCTAAATAGCAGCCACGTTCGCCCGCCGACACCTGCTAGGTGAAGCGAACGACGACAGCAGGAATAGCGCGCGGTGCCGTCCGCGGATTGCGCGCCGTATCTTCATCCGGGGACTGGCCGGTCGTTTGCGCGTGTGATCGCGTGCGGCTGGTGAGATTAAAATCACGCTATGAGGGTAGACGCGGTTCGCAAAGACCGGGGACACGTGGGTTCAACTCCCACCACCTCCACCATCTTGAAGTTGGGTCAGTTTCCGCCGCCATGGGTTCCGCCGCAGAGCGGCCGCAGCTTCTCAGCCCAGATACGCGTCGCGCAAGACCTGCATCGTGTGACGCACGCGCACCGGCGTGCCGGTTTTTTCCAAGTGGGCGCGCAGCTGGGTGAGGCAGCCGATGTTACCGCTCGCCACCACCGTGGCCCCCGTCGCCGCCACCGCCGCCGCCTTCTGCGCGCCGAGCGAAGCGGCGGTCACCGGCTGGTCGAGATTGTAGGTGCCCGCGCTGCCGCAGCACAGGTGGGCGTTGGCCACCTCGCAAAGCTCCAGGCCCGGAACCGCTCGCAGCAGGCGGCGCGGCTCCTCGCGCACCCCCTGGGCGTTCGCCAGATGACAGGCGTCGTGATAGGCCACTTTCTCCGCGCGCCCCGGCCCGCGCAGGGCCTCGCGCAGGCCGAGCCGAGAGAGAAACACGCTGACGTCCACCACGCGCTTCCGCAACGCCTCCGCCCGCGCCTCGTCCGCCGTGCCGCGCAAGATGAGATGATACTCGTGCATCGCCGAGCCGCACCCGGCGGCGTTCGTGAGGATCGCATCCACGTCAGCCGGGAACGCGTCGAGATTGCGGCGGGCGAAAGCCCGCGCCGCGACCAGGTCCCCGGTGTGCCACGCCAGCCCGCCGCAGCAGCCTTGCGCCTCCGGCACGACGACCTCGACGCCGTTGCGTGCGAGCACCTCGATGGTCGCGACATTGATGTCGGGATCGAGCACCTGCTGGGCGCAGCCCGCGAGCAGCGCGACGCGGGCCCGCCGCCCGCCCAGGGCGGGCGTGACGTGGGGCAGCACCACGGGAGGCGGCACCGTGGCCGGCACCAGCTCCAGCATGGGCCGCAGCGCGCGCGGGACCAGCGGACCGAGCCGGCGCCCCAGCCCGGCGAAGCGCAACGCGAGCCGGAAGCGCCTGGGAAACGGAATCGTCTGCGCCGCCAGCCAGCGCCGCAGCCTCTCGCCGGGGGTGCGCGCGAACGCCCCTTTGGTCTGGGCCACCGCCCGGAACGGGCTGAGCAAGTCGCGATAGGCCACGCCGCTCGGACACGCCGGCTCGCAGGCCAGACAGCCCAGGCAGCGGTCCACGTGGGGCTGCGCCGCCGCCCAAGGCAGGTCGCCCTCGAGCACGCGCTTCATCAGCACGATCCGCCCGCGAGGCGAATCCATTTCCTGCCCCATTTCCTGATAGGTCGGGCACGCCGCGAGACAGAACCCGCAGTGCACGCAGGCCTGCACCGCGTCCGCCATCGGCCGGCCGAGGGGACCATGGGCTTCCGGTTTGATCGTGTGGAGCATGGTCAGTCGTCCAGACCGGAAAACCGGTGTTGGGGGTCAAGCGCCGTTTTGACCGCCTGCATGATGGCAAAGCGCGGCCGGACTCCCGGCCAGAGCGGCGCATCGCCGCGCAAGCTCATCGCGGGCCAGACGAGCCGGGGCGGCGGCGCGCCAACGGGCAGGGAAAGATAGCCGACGTTCCCGCCGGCGCCGACCCAGGCGCACGCCCCGGCCGTCGCCGCGCAGACGGCGAGGAACTCCGGCACCTGCGCCGGCGTGAGCGCGAGCTTCAGCAGCGGGCCTGCGGGATGGGCCCAGCCGAAGGCACGCACCGACCGCCAGAGCCCGGCCTCCTCCTCCGAAGTCAGGGTCGTGCCCGGCCACCGGGAAAAAATTTCCGCCGCCAGCGGGTCGAAGGCCGGTTCCGGGCCGGCCAGCCGTGCAAAAACCGCCCCGGCCTCCGGTGCCGCCTCCAGCGCATCCAGCTCCCACCGGGAGTTTGCCGCCGCGGTCAAAATCGCCGTGATCGCCGCCGCATCGGCGGCCGGCAGCCGCAACGTGCGCGTACTTGCCGCCCGCGGGAACACCTTGAAGGTGATTTCCGCCAGGGCGCCGAACCGGCCGAGGCTGCCGGAAAAAAATTTTGGCAGGTCAAAACCCGCGGCGTTTTTCACGACCTTGCCGCCCATGCGCAGCAGTCGCCCATCGCCGTCCACGAAGCGCACCCCGAGGATGAAATCACGCAGCCCGCCGAAACGAAACCGGCCCGGCCCGCTCAACCCGGCAGCCACCGTGCCGCCCAGCGTCGCACCCGCCTCCGCCCACAGCGGGTCAAAGGGCAGATGCTGTTCGCGCGCCCCGAGGGTCGCGACCAGCTCGCGCACCGGCGTGCCGGCCAGGGCGGTGAAGGTGAACTCGTCCGGTTCATATT
>JBAXLL010000060.1:0-8528 GCA_037134835.1 Verrucomicrobiota bacterium | reverse complement strand
AAGCTCTCGCGCGCGGTCAGTTGCGCAAACACCATGGCGGCGAAATGATCGTAGGTTGTTGGTTATTGCTTATTGGTTATTTCGGATTGGCGCTGGCGCGGAGGGATTGGGCTTGTTTTCAGGGGTATCCGGGATGAAATGCAGCACGCCCTTCGCGTCGAAGCGGCCGAGGCCGCTCTCGGTGATCGCGTCGCGCAGCCACTGCTCGCGCGTCGCCGGCGAGGTGGCGAGGTCGGCGTCAAGGCCGGCCGGCTGCGGGAGCAGCTCGGTGCCGGCGTCGAGCAGGCCGAGCGACTCGGCCTCGTCGCGCGCGATGTCGCGCACGTCCATGCCGGAGCTGAACGCGAACGGCGGATAGGGGTTGCCGAGGCCGTCGGCGAACAGCGCGGGGTCGCCGAGCTTTTTCCAGACGGGGTCGGACTTCAGCGCGACCATGCGGTTGCCGACAAATTCCCCGCCGGCCTTCTGCCAGCGCGCGGGCCAGTCGCGCTCGGCCTGCATACCGCCCTTCGGGATGGCCGCGCGGTAAAGCTCCTGTGCGGGCCACTCGTCGAGCACGTCGGCCTGCTGGCCCTGCTCGAACCAGCCCGCGCCGCGCGCCATGTCCACCTGCGTCTCCAGCGCGAGGTTGAGGCGGGCGGTCGAGCCGAGGTCTTCGAGGCCGCCGGCCTTTTCCGGGTCGGGCTGGTAGCCCTCGGCCGCGAGCACTTCCTTCATGGCCAGCCGCACGCTGGCCTGGTCGGTGGTGCCGGTGAGGATGCCGTTGACGCCGTCCGCCAGCGACTGGAGCGACTTAAGCGACTCGTTGGTCGCCATCCACAGCGCGCGCTGCTTGGTGGCGCGGTCGAGCTGCTGAAGGTCGGCGGTCTTGCCGGAGGTCGGCAGGAGCGACTTAACCTCGGCGGCGTCGCGCGCCTCGTGAAAAGGCAGGGGCGGTGAAAATCATACTGCGCCCTCCCGGTATTGCTCCGCGTCGTCGCGGTTTTTGATCACGAGCACGCCGTCGGCGCGGCCGTCGCCGAGCATCGGCAGGTCGGGGCGGAACAGGCGCGGCAGGCTGTCAATGGACGGCTCCCACGTCGCGAGCTCCTTGTCCTGGTCAACGGCGATGATGACGCCGGCGTCCACCTCGCGGAGCACGCGGCGCAGCAGGCGCAGACCCATCGGGGCCAGCTCGCGCATCCACAGGTCGAGCGGCGTGTCGTCCTTGCGGATATGGCAGGAGGTGTCAACCCATTCAGAGTTTCCACTTTTGTCCGTTTTCATCTCATCAACGTGGCATCTGAATTCACGGACTGTGTCGTCAACTCTGCGCTACGTCAAGGAGAGCGGCCTGCCGGGGTTTTACTCGCCGGACTTTTTGGTGCGGACGCCCACGGGCATCTGGCTCACGGAGACGAAGGCGCAGGCGATGCTGACGCAGGCGGATGTCGTGCGGAAGCAGCGCGCGGCGGTCGCGTGGTGCGAGCGGGTGAACGCGCTGCCGCCGGAACAGCGGGGCGGGCGGGAGTGGAGCTACTGCCTGCTGGGCGAGGCGGTGTTTTACCAGTTCCGCGACAAGGGCGCGACGATGGAGGAGATCGTCCAGTTCAGCCGCGTGCGGGCCAAGGCCACGGAGGTGGGAACCCTGTTCGCCTGACCCTGACCGCGCATTTTCGGCCCCATTTTGCCGTCCACTAGGGAGGCTTAAGGGCCGCTTTCACCGCCCTTAAACCGCCCTCGAAACCCTCCCAAACCTATGCGAATCAGCCCTGCCACCGCCTCTGAACTCCCAATCCAGCCCGCCACCGGCCGCGCTGCGATCACGGCGCGCTTTCCCCTCGAAGAATCGGGGTTTTTCGGCCCTGCTCGGTGTTTGTCGGCCTCTCCCAAACCTGACTGAGTTCTTCACGACGGGCAGTAGTCCAATCCGATCTGATCCGTGTTGATCCGTGCAATCCGTGGCAAAAATTCAGCAACGGGGCGGCGGGCCGGTCACAGACCGGCCCTTGTTGCTACTTCGCCAGCTTCTCCCGCAGGTGGGTGATACGCTGCTTGGACTCGGCGTTGCGCACAGCCATCGCGTAGGCGGCGGGCTCGCCGACGAGGAAGACCTTTTTCTTGCCGCGCGTGATCGCCGTGTAAACGAGGTTGCGCTGAAGCATCATGAAATGCGCCTTGAGCAGCGGCACGATCACGACGGGATACTCGCTGCCCTGCGACTTGTGGATGCTGATGCAATAGGCGAGCGCGAGGTCGCCCAGCTCGCCGCGCGTGAACTCCTGCCGCGTGCCGTCAAAGTCCGCCTCGAGGGTGCCGCGCTCCGTGTGCACGGCCGTGACGGTGCCGATGTCGCCGTTGAACAGGTTGCGGTCGTAGTTGTTGCGCAGCTGGATGATTTTGTCGCCGGGGCGCAGCTCGCCGGCGGCGGTGCGGAGTCCGCGCGCCTGCGGGTTGAGCGCGGCCTGCAGCTGCGCGTTGAAATTGGCGACGCCGGCCACGCCCTTGTGCATCGGCGCGAGCACCTGCACGTCGCGGATGGGGTGCGGCCATTTTAATTTCTGCGGCACAAATTCCGTGACGAGCTGGAGCACCTTGCGCAGGCAGTCCTCGGCGTCCGTGGCGGCGATGAAGTTCAGGTCGCTCCACACGTGGGCCGACGCCACATCGGGCGCGATGCCTGGCAGCGCGGGGTCGCCGGCATTGATGGCGTGCGCGGTCGTGACGATCTGGCTCTGGCCGGACTGGCGGAAAATGACGGCGAGGCGGGTGACGGGTATGCCGGTCTCCCGCAGTGCCGCCCCCGGTGGGCGGCGAGGGGAGGCGGACTTGGGGTCTGCGCCGCCGGTTGCAACCGCAGAGGCCGCCGCGATCAAATCCTTCAACACGTTACCGGCGCCGACACTCGGGAGTTGGTCCGTGTCGCCGACGAGGAGCAGGTGCGCGCGCGACGGCACGGCCTGAAACAGCGCGGCGGCGAGACGGGTGTCGAGCATCGAGGCTTCGTCCACAACGAGGAAATCGGTGGCCAGCGGCGCGGACTCATTGGCGAGGAAGCCGCCGCCGGCCGCGTCGAACTTGAGCAGGCGGTGGATGGTCGAGGCGAAGCCGCCGGTGGTCTCCGCAAGCCGCTGCGCGGCGCGGCCCGTGGGCGCGGCGAGGTGGACGCGGACCTGCTTGGCCTTCAAAATCTCCACCAGGGCGCGGAGAATCGTGGTTTTGCCCGTGCCCGGACCGCCGGTGAGGATAGACACTTTGGCGGTGAGCGCGGCGCGCAGCGCGGTGCGCTGGAGGTCGGCAAAGGCAAAGCCGGCCTTTTTCTCGGCCCACTGCACGGCGGCGTCGGCCTTGATCGGGGGCAGGCCGCTGGCGACGCGGGTGAGGCGGGAGACGGCGGCGGCGATCTTTTGTTCGGCGCGGTCGTTGTGGGGGAGCTGGAGCAGCGAATGCGGATTGGGGAGTGCGGAGCGCGGAGTGGCTCCCTCATGCAGAACCAGCTCTTTTTTTTCCACCAGCGCGACGATGCGGGCGGAGATGCGCTCGGCGGAGGTTTCGAGCAGATTGGCGGCGAGGGTGACAAGTTCCTCATGCGGGATGGCGGTGTGGCCCTCCTCCTGCAACTCCTCCAGCGCGTAGATGAGGCCGGCGTCGAGGCGCGGGGGGGCGTCGTTGGCGAAACCGAGGTTGATGGCGATGCGGTCGGCCGTCTTGAAGCCGATGCCATCAATCTCGCGGGCAATACGATAGGGCTCGGTTTGCAGGACCGTCTTGGCTTGGCTGCCGAATTGCTTCACGAGCTTCACGCACTGCCCGGTCGTGACGCCGTAGGTCTGGAGAAAGATGTGCAGCTCGCGTTCGGCGCGTTTTTCGTCCCACGCGGCCTTGATCGCCTTGGCCCGCTTGGGGCCGATGCCGTCCACATGGCGCAGCTTGCCCGACTCCTCGGTGAGCACGCGAAACGTCTCCGCACCGAACGCGTCCACGATCTTGTTGGCATAGACCTTGCCGATGCCGGGGACGAGGCCGCTGCCGAGGTATTTGCGGATGCCATGGACGCCCGAGGGCAGTTCGCTTTTGAACGCGGCGAACTTGAACTGCGCGCCGTGCTGGGAGTGGTGCGTCCACTCGCCGGTGAGGTGGAGCGTCTCGCCGCACTCGACGCCGGGCAGGGCGCCGGTGATGGTGACCGGTTCGATGCGTTTGCCGGGCGCGTCGTCGCGGCCCGGCTCGGGGCGGAACTCGGCAATGGTGTAGCTGTTCTCCTCATTGAGGAAAATAATGCGCTCGAGGACGCCGGTGAGGGAATCTGCCACGGCACTTCGCTACGTGGAAACCCGCGCGGGGCAAGCGAGGAGAAGAACATAAAGTCCGACGGCTGAGCCGGGTCGAGTAGGGCCGGTCAGAGACCGGCCCTACATTTGCGATGACGAGCGGCTTGTGCGGGGTGGAGCGCGGAAGCGGCTGCGGGATGGTTTTCCCTTTTCGCCGGCCCTGCACCGCGTTTGCATGGCCCATGCTCCGCGCCTTCCAATGGGACCTCGCCCGCCAGGTCGAACGCCTCGACTGGCTGCTGACGCAATTACCGCGTTACGCGGCGTGGGGCTACTACGAGCTTTATCTGCATCTGGAGGACGCGGTGGTGTTTCCCAGCCTGCCCGGGGTCGCACGCGCCGACGCCTATTCACGGCGCGACTTCGGTCGGCTCGTGGACGCCGCGACGCGGGCCGGCATCAGGGTCGTCCCCATTGTCAATCTCCTCGGCCACACACAATACCTGATAAAATCGCCCGAGCTGCGCGACCTGAACGAGCTCCGGGCGGTCGATGGCTCCCCGCTGGCGCACGGCCAGATTTGCCCCCTCCACCCGCGCACGCTGGAGGTCGCGGAAAAACTCCTGCGCGACCTGGCCCCGTTCTGCACGGCGGGGAAGGTCCATGTCGGCCTTGACGAATCGTTTCATCTCGGCAAATGCCCGCGCTGCCGCGCCGAGGTCGCCCGTCACGGACTCGCCGCGCACTTTGCCGGTTACGCCACACGACTTCATGGCCTGGCCGCCACGCTTGGGCTCCGCACGGGCCTTTGGGCCGACATGCTCGCGCTCCTGCCGGACGCCATCCCGCTGCTGCCGCGCGGTCTCATCGCCTACGACTGGTATTACTATCCCTTCACCCGCCATCCGCGCCTTGAGCTGCGAAATTTCTCGGAATATGACCTCGTCCCGGCACTGCGCGCGCAAGGCATTGAGCATTGGGGCTGTCCGATGAACGGGGCGTTCCGCCACGAGCCGCTGCCCGTCTTCGGCGAACGCCTCGCCAACATCGTCTCGTGGTGGCAACGCGGCCGGCGCACCGGTGCCACCGGAATGCTCATCACCTCGTGGGAGCCTTCCCGCCTGGCGCAGGAGATGACCACCGTGGTGGACGCCGCCGCCGCCAGCCTCTGGCTCAACCCCGAGGCCGACGACGCCACCGCGATGCTCGCGCGGGGCTTCGCACGCACGTTCGGGCTCGCCCCGGCCGCCGCCCGGGACACGGCGCGCGCGGCGCTCCGCTGCGACGAGCACGCCTTCGCCGGCTATGCGCGCTGGGAAATAAACGACCGATGGAATGGCTGTGCCGCGCCCAACGAAAACATCGCCCGCCATGCGCAAAGCGTGCGCTTTTTCACCAGACTCGCCCGCCGGAAAAAACTCCCGCCACCCTTCGCCGCCAGCGTCGCGGTTCTCCGCTGCCTCGCGACGCGTGATGTGTTTGTCCGCGAGACCGCCCGCAACATCCTGAGGCACCGCCGCCTGCTCGGCAAAAAGGGGAAGGAAAAAGAATATGCAGCGTTGCTGGAAACGATGAGGAGTTCGGCCGGGGACTTTGCCAAGGAGCTGCGCCGGGGCCGCGCCGCCGCGCGCGCGATGTGGCGGCGCACGCGCGACCCGCGCGCCGTCTCGCCGAACGAAATCATCCTCGCGATCAGCCTGGCGTGGCTGCGGGGATGGCAGCAGGAGTGGCTGGCAGCCATACGTCACCGTCACAAATTCGCCCGGCTTGGGGTTCGAATGCCCGGCAATCACGGATATTTTTGCGGTCGCTGGCAGCTCAGTTTCACCGTCCACAATTTTGCACCGGCCTTGCAGCAGGTGGTGGTCGAGGAACAGCTGCCCGATGGAAACGGACTCAAGCTGCGTGCGCGCTTTGCCATCGAGTTTCGTGCCGCCGCCGCGCGCCCGCGCGCGAACATCCGTCGCCTCTTTTCCGTGCCCGTGAACAACCCCGATGATCAGCTGCGCATCGCCGTGCGCGGGCTCGGCCGCATCGGCATCGAGAACGTCACGCTCACCGACGGCGTCGTGACGCTGCGCCCGCGCGGCCCGAGCCGCTTCACGCTCGGCCGCCCCGCGCCGAAACGGGGCTGGCCGGAATTTTCCCTGGACCGGAACGCGGACGAACGCGTGCTGGCGTTCGGAAAAACATAAGGGCGGAACCAAATCCGGGAGGCGATGGCGGTTGCTCAGTCGCCGTCTGGCCGACAATCTGTCGTGGCTCGCCCGTGCCAGACTCTCACATTTCAAATTCTCCCATCTCAGCGCCGGACGGCCCATCCGTGGCCATCCGTCGTTTCAATGGCGTTTTTATTAAGGTTCGGGCAATAGACTGACGCATAGCTGCCTTGAGGTAGGACGGAGCGGCAAGCTCCGCCGCGAGGGTTATCCCCCTCCGACCTTCCGTCGTAGCGCGGGCAATCTGCCCGCGCTCCCTCGGTGCTTCCGCCCTTCCTTGTTCAGGCCGACTTTCGGCAGACAAAGAGGGCTTCATGCACCTTGGTCAGATCCATCAGACCGTCCGTAAATTTCAACCGCGGCTGCAGTAGCAGGCCAAGCGGGAACAGCACCCAGTTGTAACAGCGGGAGGCGGCGACCGGATGTCGCGTGAGGCCTTGGACCGCATGATGCAACAACCGTGGGTGGTTGGACTGCATCCCGAACACCACGCTTTTTTCTACCATCAGGTCATGGTCGGCGATCAGGGCTTGGAGCACGGCCGGCTGATAGCGCCGCGCGTGGCCGACATAGTCGTCGAACTCCGTCCAATGCGCGGGATGCAGTGGCACGGAGAAAATCAGCCGACCCTCCGGCTTTAGCACCCGGGTCAGCTCCGAAAAAACGCGCCGGTCGTCTTCGACATGCTCGACCACATCGAAGGCCGCCACGAGGTCGAAGCGCCGGTCGGCAAACGGAAGCGAGGTGATTTCGCCGGTTTCGGCGAGTCCGCCGCCGGCGTTCAGCCGCGAGACGACTGTCGGGCTCAGGTCGAGAAAGTGGGTTTGGGCCACCGGCAGGCGCGGGCGCAGGCCCGGGCCGATTTCCAGCCGCAGCGGGGCCGCTGGCAGCAAGGCGGAGATCAACGACCACGTATTGAATCGCTCGGGCCGGGTCAGGTAGGTCCGGGACCAGAAGGCATCGTAAAACCGGCTGTTTTTGGCCACGAGGGCGGTGGATTTCATGGGGAGCCGCAACCGAGGGCCGGACTTGGTAGAGGCCGCCCGCTCACACGCGTCCGGCGCGGCGGAAAAGTACGGTACCCAGCAGGAGGAAGAGGGCGGAGGGGGCCCATTGCAACAGGTCGGGCCGGGTCTCCGGATATTTTTCCAGCCAGTGGATGCTTTCGGTCAGCAGAAAAAAGCCCAGCGCGAGAGCGACGGCGACCACGAGGTTGGCCGAGGTTTCGCGGCGCGACACGCGGATGCCCAAAGGTACGCCAAAGAGGGCGAAGGTCAGCACGGTCAGCGCGCTGGCTGCCTTTTCGTGCAGGGCTACCTCCACTTTCATGCGCTCAACGTTTCGGGCTTGCACGGCCTTCGCACCGTCCCCCGCCGGCACCGGTTCGGCGAGCCGATGGCGCTCATTCAGCAGCTGGTCGAGCGAAAGGAAGCCGGGCTTGACCTGAAAGGCGGTCTGCGGGCCGAGGAGCGTATCGAGCTTCCAGGGCGGAAAGGGAAGGGAGTCCATTTTACCCTGCAAATCGGTGTTGGAGAAATTTTCCGGATCGGCCGGGTTGCGTCGGTCGGCGATGACGTTGCCGGTCAGGGTGAGCTGGAGGGTGTTGGCCTGCTCGTCGAAGTCCACGCGGCCGTACCGCGCGTGGGCCAGCTCGGTGGCGCGTTTATTTTTGTCCAGCCGCTCCACCCACACGTCCGACAGCTGGCCGCCGTTTTTTTCGCCGACATAGAAGACATAGCCGGGAAACTTGTTTACAAAAGTCTTCGGCACGATGAGGCCGAGGGGGTTTTGCCGCACGGCATTGGCCAGGGTGGTGCGGTAGGCGGTGCGGGTGGCGGGCATGACCTCGTAGTTGATCCTGAGGGCGAGCACCGAACCCAGCGCGCCGAGCAGCAGAACGGGCCGCGCGACGTAGCCCAGGCCCAGCCCGGCGGCGCGCATCGCGGTGATCTCCTGCTGGGCGGACATCCGCCCGAGCACGAGCAGCACCCCGGTGAGGACACCCAGCGGCAGCGCGTAGGCGAGGACATAGGGCAGCAGCAGCGGCCGCAGACGGAGG
>JBAXLL010000059.1:0-8537 GCA_037134835.1 Verrucomicrobiota bacterium | reverse complement strand
AAACAGCTACTCGTCAACGCGGATGTCTGTGTCCACTAAATCGAGGCAATTTCACAGGGTTGAGGTGGAACCTGAAAACCCCTTGGTTCCTCCAAGCGTTCCGCCCAAAGTCCCCTAACCCTTGCTCGCCGCCGCGTCCATCCCCTCCCCGTTCTCGCTGACCGGAACCCGCCCTGTGCCGCCCGCCTCCACGACGCGCGACGCGACACCGCCGGGCGTGGTGGAGCTCACCCGCCGGCTCGCGGCGGGCGACGAGGCGGCGTTCCGCGAGTTTCACGCGCGCTACTTCGACCGGCTACACCATTTCCTCCTCGCGGTCACGCGCGGCGACGAACACTCCGCCCACGACGCCCTGCAGGAGACGCTGCTTCGCGTCGCCCGACATGCGCGGGCGTTTGACGACGAGGACATTTTCTGGGGCTGGCTCAAGGCCGTCGCCCGCAACGCTGCCCGCGACGGCGGCCGCCAGCGACGCCGTTATCGCGCGCTGTTGGAAAAGTTTTCCCTCTTTCGCCCCACCCCTGCACCGGCACCGGCCGCCATCGAGGACAACCGCCTGCGCGCCCTCCTCGACGAGACCCTCGCCGGGCTAGACGAGGCCGACAGCCGCCTCATCACCGGCAAATACCTGCGGGGCGACACCGTGGCCGAGCTGGCCGAGCAGACCGGCCTCACGCCCAAGGCCGTCGAGTCGCGCCTGCTGCGTCTCCGCCGCTCGCTCGGTGAGACGCTGCTCCAAAAACTCCGCACCCCATGAAGCCCTCCGACCAGGACCGCCTCCTCCGCGAGCTGCTCGGCGACGAGCACCTTGAGCAGCTGCGCGACACCAGCCTCGCCAGCGCGCTGGCCTCTCTCCGCGCCCGCCGTCGCCGCCGCACCGCGCTCACCCGCGCCACGGCTGCCGTGATGCTGCTGATGGGGCTCGGTCTGCTGTGGCACGGGCAACCTGCCCGTGACCTGGGAACTGAAGCCGTGACGCCTTCGTCGCGTGGGCTGACCGCCGCCTCCGTCCCAACCGCGACGGGGGCGTCGCGGCTCCAACCGGAAGGTGACCTCGCCAGTGCGCCGCCGGAACCACCCGCTACCGGCGTGCAGCTCATCAACGACGAAGAATTGTTTGCCCTGTTTCCCGGCCGCTCGATGGCCCTGATCGGCCCGCCCGGCGCACAGCAGTTTGTCTTTCTCGACGGCCAGTAAGCCTCCGTCGTAGCGCGGGCAACCTGCCCGCTCTCCCTCCGCACTCCGCGCCACTACGATTGCCTTCCAGAATCTTAAAGCAGGAAGCCAAGAGGCCAGGAACCAGACCGACGTTGTTTTTCCGTCTCCGTTGTGTTCCGGGTTTCCTGGCTGGCTGATGTCGGCCTGCTGGCCTCGGTAACCTGCTTCAACTCGCGCTTGGCGTTTGAGATCGGCTCCGCGCTCTCTGCGCACTCCGCGTTTAAATACTTTTGGTTTTCTCCTGTTCCGTCTCTGTGCCCTCCGTGCCTTCTATGTGGTTCAACTTTTGGAATCCGCCGGCTCAGCCGACCAATTTGCGGAGGTAGCGGGCATAGTCGGACTGGCCATGACGGGCGATGTGGGCGTCGAGCGTGGCCCGGCCAATCCATCCCTTGCGAAAAGCAATTTCCTCGAGGCAGGCGATCTTCAGGCCCTGCCGATGCTCGATCACGCTCACGAACTCCCCGGCCTCCAAGAGCGAGTCGGGCGTGCCGGTATCGAGCCAAGCAGTGCCGCGGCCCAGCAGCTCAAGGTGGAGCCGGCCGGCTTCGAGGTAGAGAAGGTTAAGGTCGGTCAGCTCCAGCTCGCCCCGCGCCCCGGGGGCGAGGGTGCGGGCCAGCCGCACGGCCTCGCCGTCATAAAAATACAGTCCGGGAACGGCGTAACTGGACTTCGGCTGCGCGGGCTTTTCCTCCAGCGAGAGGATGCTCCGGTCCGAGGCAAACTCGACCACGCCGTAGCTCCGGGCGTCGGCGACGTGGCAGCCAAAAATCGTCGCGCCCGTCTCGCGCAGATGGGCGGCCGCAAGCGACTTCACCAGTTCCTGTCCATAAAACAAGTTGTCGCCGAGGATTAGCGCCACCAGCTCGTTTTTGAGGAAGCCAGTGTCGCCCGCGATGTGCAACGCCTGGGCCGCGCCGGCCGGGTGAGGCTGCTCCGCATAGGCCAGCTTCAGCCCGAGGCCGGAGCCGTCTCCCAGCAGCGCGCGAAACTGCGGCAGCTCGGCTGGCGTCGTGATGACCAAAATCTCCCGGATGCCGGCGAGCATGAGCACCGACAGCGGATAATAAATCATCGGCTTGTCGTAGACGGGCAGGAGCTGCTTCGACACCGTGAGGGTGAGGGGGAAGAGCCGGGTGCCGGTCCCGCCGGCGAGGAGGATGCCTTTGCGATGCATGGTGTCCGCAGGACGCACCGGAGCCTGCGGGGAAAAAAGCGCCAAGCCAAGCCTTACCGGCGCGGCCGGATCGTCCCGATGGTTTCTGCCGGCCGGCCCAGTGTGCGCAACGGGGCGGTGACCCGCCAGCTCCACGAGTTCCGCATGCTTCGGACCTTGGCGGCAAGGTCGGCGAGATTCAGCCCGGCGTCATCGGTTCCGTCCGCCGTGCCGGGCAGCGCTTCCGTGACGTCCACCATCGCGAGCAGCAGGTCGAGCTGCGCCCGCGAAATCTCGACCGAGGGCCGGCCGGGGCCCGGAGAAATCAAGGCGCGCTCCGGCAGGACCAGACCTTCGCCGAGCTTCCGATCCCATTCACTCACCCAGGCCGCCGGTGTCGCCGATGACCGGCTCGGCGATGATGCGTGGCGTGATGTCACGGTAGGCCCACTCGTAAGAATGGTAATAATGGTTCGCTTCCGGCCGCAGCCATCCGGCCAGCTGACGTTGAATCGCGCGAGGATGGCAGGCCGCCTGGTCGTGGCAAATCAAGGTGTGGCCCGAGCCGCAGTTGAGCTTAAGCGCAAAACCGTCCGGCAGCGCGGACGGATCAAACTCCGCGGCCGCGCCGTAGGTCGCAAGCGTGGGCAGGCAGATGTCCCGGCCGAGCTTCTGGCGCACATAGTCCTTGCAGGTGACCTTGTCGGCACAGTGGGTGAGCAACGAGTCCTGCCAAAACAGCTTCGTCCACTGGATTTTTTCACTGAAGGTGCGCGGCTCGCGCAAATTCAGCCCGTAGCCCATGGCCTGGTAAAACTGCCGGGAAATTAGTGCGCGCTGGTTCATGACGACGATGCCGGGCCGGCGGCCTCACGGCCCAGGGCGGCCGAGCCGCTCGCGGTCATAGCGCGTGGCCGTGATCGCGTCGGCCCACGGGCGGTGGGCGAGATACCAGTCCACGGTTTTTTCGAGGCCGGCGGAAAAATTTTCCCGCGGCGTCCAGCCTAACTCGCGGCGGATTTTTTCGCCGCTGAGCGCGTAACGCCGGTCGTGACCGGGGCGGTCGGCCACATGGACAATCTGCGTGGCGTAGGGCCGGCCGTCGGCGCGCGGGGACTTTTGGTCGAGCCAGACGCAGATTTGCCGGACGACAGCGAGGTTGGTCAGTTCGCAGTCGCCACCCAGGTGGTAGGTTTCGCCTGGCCGGCCGCGCCGAAGCAGAAGCCAGAGGGCGACGCAGCCGTCCTCCACCTGCAGCCAGTCGCGCGTCGCCAGACCGTCACCGTAGAGCGGAAGTGGCCGGCCCTCGAGGGCGTTGAGGAGCATGAGGGGGATGAGCTTCTCCGGGAACTGAAACGGCCCGTAGTGGTTCGTGCAGGCGGCGACTACGACGGGCAGCCCGTGCGTGCGATGCGTGGCGCGCACGAGGTGGTCGGCGGCGGCCTTCGTCGCGGCGTAAGGCGAACTCGGCGCAAAGGCCGCAGCCTCGGTGAAGGCGGGCACACCGGGCGCGAGTGGGCCATAGACTTCGTCCGTCGAGAGATGCAGGAAACGGAAAGCGGATTTTTTGGGCTCCGCCAGTTTTGCCCAATGCTGCCGGGCGGCTTCGAGCAGAAGGAAAGTGCCGACGACATTGGTGCGGACAAACGGCCCAGCCGAATCAATGGAGCGATCCACATGTGTTTCGGCCGCAAAGTGAACGACGGCGTCGATTTCGTACTCAGCGAGCAGGCGCGCGACCAGCGCGGTGTCGGCGATGTCGCCGTGCGCGAAAACATAGCGGGGATCACCCGCGAGGTCGGCGAGGTTGGCGGGATTGCCCGCATAGGTGAGCGCGTCGAGATTGATGAGGCGGCCGACCTTGGCGTCGGAGCTGGTGAGCTGCCGGCGGATGAAGTTGCTCCCGATGAAACCGCAGCCGCCGGTGACAAGGAGGTTCATGGCGGCGGAGACCCGACGGCACCTTCACACGGCCGCTTCGATGGCCACGGAACGGAGCGTGCGCCAGCGGCCGAGCACGCGGCGGTGGATGGCGTCGGGCGCGAGCCCGTGTGCGGCGCGCAGCGTGGCTGTGTCGCTGCCGTGCGGGACAAACCTGTCCGGCCAGCCGATGCGCTCGACGGCCGTGGTGCAGTCCGCCTCCTGCAACGCCTCCAGCACCGTGCTGCCGAACCCACCCGCCAGCACGTGATCCTCGAGGGTGACGAGCAGCGGCACACAGGCGGCGTGGCTCAGGAGCAGGGCGCGGTCCAGCGGCTTGGCGAAGCGGGCGTTCACGACGCCGACCGAAAGATTTTCCTCCGCCTCCAGCCGCGCAGCGAGGCGCAGCGCGTCCGGCACCATGCTGCCGAGCGCCCAGAGCATGATGTTCGATCCCTGGCGCAACACTTCCGCCTGGCCGATGGGGATGACGGCGGGCTGTTCCTTGATTTTCACGCCGGCGGCCGGGCCGCGCGGGTAGCGGATGAACGCGGGGCCGTCGTGCCGCAGGCTGGTGTGCATCATGTCCGCGAGCTCGTCCTCGTCCTTCGGCTGCATGACCACGGCGTTGGGCACGCAGCGCAGGTAGGCGAGGTCAAACAGGCCGTGGTGCGTGGCGCCGTCGTTGGGCGAAAGGCCGGCGCGGTCCAGGCAGAACGTCACGGGCAGGTTTTGCAGCGCCACATCATGGATGATCGGATCGTAACCGCGCTGGAGAAAGGTCGAGTAGACCGCCACGACGGGACGGAAGCCTTTCGTCGCCAGCCCGGCGGCAAACAGGACGGCGTGCTCCTCCGCGATGCCCACGTCAAAAAACTGCTTGGGACACGTCTGGGCGAAATGCGTCAGGCCGGTGCCGCTGGGCATGGCGGCGGTAATGCCGACGATACGCGGATCGGCCAGGGCGAAGCGGGCAAGGGTGCGGCCAAACACATCCTGCCAGGCGGGCGGCGTGCCGGGCGGCGCCCGCAGGCTGTCGCCGGTAGTCGGATTGTAGGGGCCGGCCCCGTGAAATTTCTCCGGCGACTTCACCGCCGCCTCGAGTCCACGCCCTTTTTTAGTGAGGACATGTAGCAGGATCGGCGTCTCGCACTGCTTGGCAAACTCCAGGTTCTTGGTCAGCTCCTCAAGGTTATGGCCGTCAATCGGACCGAGGTAGCGCAGCCCGTATTTCTCAAACAGGCTCGATTCGACAAAGAAGTCCTTCGTCTCGCGCTTCCATTTGACATAAAGCCGGTTTAGCCCGACCCCGACCGCGAAGCTCTTGAAGAAGGCATCGAGCCGCCGATGAATCCTGTTGTAGGTTGTGCTCGTGCTGAGCCGGTTGAGATAGTGCGCCATCGCGCCGACGTTCTTGGCGATGGACCACTCGTTGTCGTTGAGGATGACGATGAGGCGCTTGGTCGAGCCCACGACGTTGTTGAGCGCCTCCATCGTGATGCCGCAGGTGAACGCCGCGTCGCCACACACGGCGACGACATGCTCGCTCGAGCCGCGCAGGTCGCGCGCCGCCGCCATGCCGAGGGCGGCAGAGAGGGCGGTGCCGGCGTGGCCCGCACCGAAGCTGTCGTGCGGGCTCTCGTCGCGCGCGAGGAAGCCGCTCGCGCCGCCACTGTGTCGCAGGCCACGGAAAAATTTTCCGCCTCGCCCGGTCAGAAGCTTGTGGACGTAACCCTGGTGCGCCACGTCAAAGACAAACTGGTCCTCTGGCGTGCTGAACACACGGTGCAGGGCAAGCGTCAGTTCGACGACCCCGAGGTTTGGCCCCACATGGCCGCCCCGCTGGGCGGTGACGGCGATGATCTCGTCGCGGATTTCCTGCGCCAGGCGCGGTAGGTCGGCGGCAGACAGGGCCTTCACGTCGGCGGGCGAATGGATGGAGTCGAGCAGGCGCGGAGTTTCAGCAGTGGTCATCCGGAAAAGCGGGAAAGCAGGCGGCAGGAAACGGTGGAGGAAAAATGGGGTGGAGGGCGTGGTGGCAGGACGGGACGGTCACGTGTCGCGCCCGACGGCGAGCGGCGCGAGGACGGCGGAGCCGTCTTTCTGCTGCTTGAGCTGCTCAATCTTCAGTTCGGCGTCCTTGAGCCGGGCCTCGCAGATTTTCAGCAAGGCGGTGCCCTCCTCGAACTTGGCCAACAGGGCAGCGAGCGGCACGTCGCCAGACTCCATTGATTCAACAATGGCCTCCAGCTTGGCGAGCGCGTCCTCAAATGACGGCGGATTTTTGGCTTTGGCTTCCACGCTGGACAACGATGCGGGCCGGACGCGGTTTTTCAACCAAACTTTCGGGGACTGCCGGTATCACCAGCACCACCACCCCGGTTTTCAGGCTCCGACCTTGCTCCCCCGTCCCTAAGCCGTAGCGCGGGCAACCTGCCCGCGCTCCCTCGGCGCTTCCGCCCTTCCGCGTTTCCGCGATCAGCTTTACCGACCTCCGTTACCTCTGTGATCTCCTGTTAAAATCAGGGTCTTAAATTCCTAAATGATCAGTCCGGCTCCCGGCTCCTTCTCTCCTGACTCCAAGGTTGTTCCATCTCCGCGTTCTTTGCGAACTATGCGTTGAAATGTTTTCAGTCAATGAGCCGTTTCGTCAGACCCGCGTAGGCGTCAATCCGGCGGTCGCGCAGGAACGGCCAGTGCGTGCGGGTGTCGTCCACCTGCGCCAGATCCACCGGCACGAGGAGAATTTCCTCTTGGGCGGCGCCGGCCTTGGCGAGCACCTCGCCACTGGTTCCGGCCACGAAACTCTGCCCCCAAAACTCCAACCCGTCACCACCGGCGGGACGCTCCCGACCGATGCGGTTGACGGCGGCGACGTAGCAGCCGTTGGCGATGGCGTGACTGCGCTGAATGGTTTCCCAGGCGGCATGCTGTTTCGCGCCAAGTTTCCGCTTTTCCTTCGGGTGCCAGCCGATGGCGGTCGGATAAAAAATGATCTCGGCACCGGCCAGCGCCGTCAGCCGGGCGGCCTCGGGATACCACTGATCCCAACAGATGAGCACCCCAATTTTGCCGAACTGCGTGGACCAGGCGCGGAAGCCCAGGTCCCCCGGGGTGAAATAAAACTTTTCGTAAAATAGCGGGTCGTCCGGGATATGCATCTTGCGATAGCGGCCGAGCAGCTTGCCGTCGGTATCAATGATGACGGCGGTGTTATGGTAGAGGCCGGAGGTGCGTTTCTCGAACAGGGAGGCGACTACGACCACCCCGTGCTTCCGGGCGAAGCGTTGGAACACCTCCGTGGTCGGGCCGGGGATTTTCTCGGCGAACGAGAAGTTCGCGTAGTCCTCGCTCTGGCAAAAATACTGCGAACGAAACAGCTCCGGTGTGCAGATGATGTTGGCGCCACGCCGGGCCGCGCGCTCGGCCAGCGCCAGCGTCTTCGCCAGGTTCGCCGCCGGGTCGGCGACGCAGGCGTGTTGGAGGAGGGCGAGCGTGACGGCGGCCATTTTGGATTTCCGATTTCCGATTTGGGGGATGTCGGCCTTGCGGCCTCGGTCAGGAATTTGGATGGCGGCCATCTACCCAATGGCGAAGGAAAGCCGGTCACAGACCGGCCCGGCTCAATACACCACCTTGTTCAACGGGTATTCCACGATGCCCTCGGCGCCGAGTTCCTTGAGCTGCGGGATGATCTCGCGGGCGACACTCTCATCAATGATGGTTTCCAGCGCGATCCAGTCAGCATTGCTCAGCGGGGAAATAGTCGGGTTGCGGAGCGCGGGGATGGCCGCGAGGATGGCGTCGAGCGATTTCTTCGGCGCATTCATCTTGAGGCCGACCTTGCTCTCCGCCTCAAGCGCGCCCCGCAGGAGCAGCGCGATGGTCTCGATCTTGCGGCGCTTGGCGGGGTTGGCCCAGCTGGCTTGGTTGGCGATGAGCTTCGTGTTCGTCTCCAGCAGGGTGTCCACGATCCGGAGCTTGTTCGCGCGCAGCGAGGAGCCGGTCTCGGTGATGTCCACGATGGCGTCCACCAGGTCGGGCACCTTCACCTCGGTCGCGCCCCAGGAGAACTCGATCTCGACGGGAATTTTTTTGGCTGCGAAGTAGCGTTTGACGGTGCCGACCAGCTCGGTGGCGACGCGCTTGCCGGCGAGATCCTCGGCCCGCTGCACGGGAGAGGCCTCGGGCACGCAGAGCACCCAGCGGGATTTCTGCGCGGAGGCCTTGCTGTAGATGAGGT
>JBAXLL010000058.1:0-8659 GCA_037134835.1 Verrucomicrobiota bacterium | reverse complement strand
GGGGGTGGGGGCTCATAGAGGAGTATGGCCTCCTTCAGTACGAGCGCATAAGTATGGCCCAGATAGTCCACGCTCAGACGGTTGTGGGCCGGATCGTATTCGCGGACGGTGAGACCCATGGCGATGGCCGCCGGTGGCGGTCCGGGCTTGGCGGGAACCTTGACCCAGACGGTCATGCCGGTGTTGCGCTCGAAGAGGCCGACTTTGATGTCGGTCCCGAGCTGCATCACGCCACGAAACTCCAGCACCGGCGCATCTTCGCCGCGCGCCGTCCCGGTGGGCCAAAGCGCGCCGGCGAAAAGCAAGACGGGCAGGAAATGGGTGAGTTTCACGCCCAATGGAATGCGTCGGATGGCGCCGTTATGCCAGCCGAATATTGGGCACGGGTAATTTCTGAAAAATGAACGCACGGGCACTACGGCACCCACCCGCATCGCCAGCGAGCTCTTCGGTCATGAGCGCGGCTCGTTCACCGGTGCGACCGAGCGCCGCGAGGGCCGTTTTGAACTCGCCAACCATGGTACGCTCCTCCTCGACGAGGTGAGCGAGCTGCCGCTCAACCTCCAGGCGAAGTTGTTGCGCGTCTTGCAGGAACGCGAGTTTGAGCGGGTCGGCGGCACCAAGACCATCAAGGTCAATGTTCGCATCCTCGCCTCTTCGAATCGGGATCTCCACCAGTTTGTAGAGCGCGGCCTGTTCCGTTTGGACCTGTTTTACCGGCTCAATGTCTTCCCGGTCGAACTCCCGCCGCTACGCGAGCGGCCCGAGGACATTGAGCATCTCGCCGAGACGTTTCTCCAGCGCTTCGCGCGCAAGCATGGGCTCAAGCTGGCCGGTTTCAGCGAGCACGCCATCGCAGCACTGCGCGCCTATCCTTGGCCGGGTAACGTGCGCGAGCTGCAAAACACCATTGAGCGCGCCGTTATCCTGTCCGAAGACCGCCGCCCCGTGACAACCGCCGCGCTCAATCTTCCGCGCCTCGCCCGCGTCGAGCCGGGCCGTCCGGTCGCCTATACCGGTGTGGTCGACGACCGGTCACGCATGCCGTTCTCGGTGGCCGCACCCGATAGTCCCATCGCGCCACCGCCGGTTGCGATCGTCTCGCCTGAGCCGGTTAGAGTGGAAACGCCGCCGGTGGCCGAGGAGACCGAACGGTCGCGTTCGTGCCCGCCCGCGGGTCCAGCGGTGGCCGTTCCTGCACCGGTTTTGCCGTTGAGTGAGATCGAGAAAAAGGCCATTCTCGACACCTTGGTGGCCGCCAAAGGCAACCGGACCCAGGCCGCCGATATGCTTGGCATTTCGATCCGTACTCTTCGCAACAAGCTCAACGAATACCGGATTGAGGACGGCGTTGTCGCCGAATGAGGGTCGGCCGGGCTATCAAGTGATCCCAAGGTAGGGCGCGCCCGCTGGGCGCGCCGCTCCGTGTAGCCCGGCGCGTGAGAGCCGGGACCGAACCCTCCCGACGCTATCGGGCCCGTCGTCCAATTGTTAACCGACTTTGGTATGAGGGTGGCGCACGATGTCCCAGCACGCTGTCCGAATCCCCAAAATGTGTCACTGCCATGCCCGGCGCTTTAATCGCAACCTTACGAAACTGTAAGGTTCGGGCAAGGTTGCGGCAATGTGCCTGTGCGATTGTCACCGCGTGGTTCACCCACCTCTTCCAACCTTAATTAACCGCCTCTTAACACTTCCTTCCCATGTCCAACTCCAATTCTTCCGCCCTTCTCCGTCGTACCCTCTGGCCGATTGGTGCGGTCTGCGCCAGCGCCTTGCTCTGGACCCTCGCTGCCTCCACTGGCGGTGCGGCCGTCGCAGTCCGGATTGACGACCAACCGCTTAAATCCGCCGCCGAACCCCTGAGTTTTGCCCCCGTCATCAAACGGGTCGCGCCCAGCGTCGTGAAAATCCATGTCGTCGAGCGCGCCAAGAATGTCGCCGCGCCGGCGCTGCCGCAGTTTTTCAACGACCCGGTTTTCCGTCAGTTTTTCGGCGACCAGCTAAACCAGCTCGGAGCCCAGCAACGCATCGTCCAGCCGCCGCACGAGGGGCTCGGTTCCGGCGTCATCGTCAGCTCCGATGGCTACGTATTGACCAACCACCATGTCGTTAACGGTGCGGATGTGATCAAGGTCACTCTGACGGACGGACGCGAGTTCACCGCCAAGGTCATTGGGGCTGATCCGGCGTCCGAGATCGCCGTGGTGAAAATTGACGGCAAAGACCTACCCGCCATCATCTTTGCCGACAGCGACCACCTCGAGGTCGGAGACCGAGTGCTCGCCGTGGGCAATCCCTTCGGCATCGGCCAGACTGTGACCGGCGGCATGGTGAGCGCGCTCGGCCGGGCGACGCTGGGCCTCGATTATGAGGATTTTATCCAGACTGACGCCGCCATCAACCCCGGCAATTCCGGCGGTGCGTTGGTGGATGTGACAGGCCGCCTTATCGGCATCAATACCGCGATTCTCAGCCGCTCGGGCGGCTCGCAGGGCATCGGCTTCGCCATCCCGGCGAACCTCGCGCGCAATATCCTCGAGCAACTCGTCGCAACGGGCAAGGTCGTGCGGGGCTACATCGGAGCCAGCTTGCAGGACGTGACGCCCGCGCTCGCCGAGGGCTTCAAGCTGAAGGGCCATGACGGTGCGCTGGTCGCCGAGGTCATGTCCGGCAGTCCGGCCGAGCGGGCCGGGCTGAAAGGCGGCGATGTCATCGTCCGCCTTAACGGCAAAACGGTGACCGATTCACGCCATCTGAAGCTCGCTGTGGCGAGCCTCACTCCAGCGAGCACGGCCACGGTCGAGGTGGTGCGCGACGGTGACACCAAGAAACTCGATCTGAAAGTCGGCGACCGCCCAGGCGATCAGGAACTCGCCCGGACAGGCAGCCGCGCCGGCGGCGAAGGCAGCGCCGCAAAGGATGAGGGCACGCTGAACGGTGTCGGGGTGGCCGACCTCGACGCGCGTGCCCGCCGCCAGTTCAACGTGCCCGCCGCCGTCCGTGGCGCGGTCGTCACCCAGGTCGAGCCCAATTCCGCCGCAGCTGCCGTTGGCGTGCAGCCCGGTGATGTCATTCAGGAGATCAATCGCAAGGCGGTCACGGGCGCGGACGATGCCATCAAGTTAACCGAAAAGACCGATTCCAAAAAAACGTTGCTCCGCGTCTGGAACCAGAGCGGTACGCGCTACGTCATCGTGGACGAAACTGGCGCGGGCGGGAAATCGTGAGCCGTCACTTTTGGGGACAGCGTGCGCCGGACTGCCGGGGGGCGGTCCGGCGCTTTGTTTTTCTGTACATTCAGATTTCCACATGGGCAAAATCCCGCCAACCTCACCGGACATGCGCGTGCTTGTGGTTGAAGATGACGCCAAGATCGCCTCCTTCGTGGTCAAGGGCCTGAAGCAGGAGGGCTACGCCGTGGACCACGCGCCCGACGGCGACACTGGCCTCGCCCTCGCGGCGAGCACCGACTACGACGCTGCGGTGGTAGACGTGATGCTCCCCGGCCTCGACGGTTTGAGTCTGGTGAAGCGCATCCGCGTCGCGCGCAATGACACTCCGGTGCTGTTTCTCAGCGCGCGGTCGGGGGTCGAGGACCGGGTGCGCGGCCTGCAGGCGGGCGGCGATGATTATCTCACGAAGCCATTTGCATTTGCCGAGCTGTCGGCGCGTCTGCAGGCGCTCATCCGCCGTGCGAGCCGCGCCCCGGAGTCAACGCGGCTCGTCGCCGGCGATGTCACCCTGGATCTTATGGCGCGCGTAGTGACGGTCGCGGGCGGGCTGGTGGAGCTGCAGCCCCGCGAATTTGCGCTGTTGGAATTCCTCCTACGGCATCCGGGCCGGCCGGTCACAAAGACCATGATTTTGGAGCATGTCTGGGACTACAGCTTCGACCCGCAGACGAACGTCGTGGACGTGCTCGTGTCACGTCTGCGGGCCAAGATTGACCCCGACAAGCTGCGGATCGAGACGGTGCGGGGCGTCGGTTATATTTTCCGTCCCCATGCTTGAGCGCCTGCGCCACTCACTCGCCTTGCGGCTGGCGCTGCAATACGCCCTGCTGTTCGCTATCGGCAGCGGGCTTCTCTTTGGCGTGCTCTACTGGACGCTTGCGACGTCGCTCAATGCCCGCGAACTCGCCGCCCTGGAAAAGCAGACGCGTTCTCTCGCCACCGCCTTTGACCGTGGCACGCCCGGCGACGTGATCGATAGCGTACGGACCAGCCCCTCGCCCGAGATGAAGGACGCATTCGTCCGTCTGATTTCGCCCGATGGCGTGGTGGCCTTTGTCAAGCTGCCCGACGACTGGATCGAGACGGAGGTGAAGGCCATTCCGTTTGGCCCTTATACGCTCAACCAGGAGGTCCGCACCGAGCGCATCCCGCAGAATGCGCTGCACGATTACACCATCGCCACCTTCCGCTGGCCCAGCGGGTATCAGCTGCAGGTCGGGCGGCTGCTGGACAGCCGGGCCGTGCTGCTGGCGCCGTTGCGTCGCGCCTTCGCCCGTACCAGCGCGGTCGCGCTCGTGCTCGCGTTTGCCGTCGGCACCCTTCTCGCGTGGCGGGCCACCCGGCCGCTGCGCCTAGTGTCGGACACTGCCCGCCGGATTATCTCAACCGGCGACCTTGCCGCCCGTGTGCCTGATTTTGCGGGCCGGGGCGAGCTCGCCCAGCTCGCCACGCAGTTCAACACTCTCCTCGACAAAAACGTGGCGCTCTTGCGCGCCATGCGTGAGGCACTCGACAATGTCGCCCACGACCTTCGGACTCCGCTCACCCGACTCCGCGGCGCCGCCGAGCTCGCACTAACCCGTGCCGATGCCGGCCCCGCTGCTACGCGTGAGGCGCTCGCCGGCTGCGTCGAACAGGCCGACGACGTGCTGCGCCTCCTGCGCGCACTCATGGAGATCTCTGAGGCCGAGGCGGGGATGCTGCGCCTGGAAAAAACTTGCTGTGATCTCGGCGATCTCGCGCGCGGTGCGACCGGGCTCTACACGGAGGTCGCCGAGGGCCGGCGGCAGCGGCTTGCATTTGAATCCACCGGCCCGGTGCCGGTGGTCGGCGACGTGACACGGCTGCGGCAGGCTGCGGCCAACCTCATTGACAACGCGCTCAAATACACCCCAGACGGCGGTAGTGTGACCGTCACGACGGCGACGTGCGACAGCACCGCGGTGTTGGAAGTGCGCGACACCGGCCCGGGAGTGCCGCCGGTCGAGCAGTCGCGCATCTGGGAGCGGCTCTATCGCGGTGACACGAGCCGCTCGCAACGTGGGCTGGGGCTGGGCCTGAGCCTTGTGCGCGCCATCGTCGAGGCCCACGGCGGCAAGGTCGAAGTGAGCAACGTGCCCGGCGGAGGTGGTGCGATCTTTACGCTGCGACTGCCGTTGGCCACAGCGGCCCAGGCATCCTGAGCGTGGTTGCTGGGCAATCAAAGGGTAGGGTGCGTGGCTTCACGCGCGGCTTTGGGCTTAGGGAGCAGCTCGGATGAGCCGTCGTTGGCAGTATGTACCCAGCTTGCTTCTCAGTCTGGAGGCGGACGGCCGTTGAGCAAGGTGCGGAGCATCTGGCCGAAAACCGCCAGTTCGAAAGGTTTTTCGAGCACGTGCTCCTGTCCGAGGGCCTGCAACTCGGCTTTGACGACCGGCGTCAGGTGACCATCCGCAACAGGCGGGCTGTGAGCGAGGGGTCGCGCCGGATGATCTCAGCGATCTGGGTGGTGTAGCTTTGCTCGGAATTGACCAGGCCGGCGAGTTTGCTGTTGATGCTCTGGAGCGAGGCCAGCTTGGGACACCGCTCGATGCGCCGCCGGATTTCGGCATCCGAGTAGGCGGCTCCGACCGCCTCGATGCGCTCGGTGGTGAGGATGGGAGAAGAGGAGGAATACACGTTACCCTCTTCTTCGTCACATGGTCTCCATGGTTTAAGGCCTTTTGCCAACTCCGGACACTTGGCTTACGGTCGGTCGCGACGGTGGAGTTCGCCGGGACGCATCGGCGCAACTTCGGCGTGCCTTTTACGGCTATTTCTGGCTGACTCGCGACTTGCGACTGCCATGATCTACTTCGATGTCACCAAGACTGGCCGGGCCGGGCATGCCTCGGGTCTCAACCGCGTGAGTGCGCGGCTGCGTGACGAGCTGGGGGCGGATATCGTGCCGGTCGAGTGGCATGGATGGCGCAAGGCCTGGCGGACGGCGGATGGTCGGGTACCGGTCGAGTGGCGCGCGGACGACTGGTTGCTGACGGGCGAACTGTTTAGCGAGGCGGAGCGGCCGGGGTTCGGAAATTTTTTACAGGCCCGCCGATGCCGCACGGCGGCGGTTTATTACGACGCCATCCCGCTCAAGTTTCCCCACATTACGTGGCCGCAGAGCGTCGCACGGCACCCGCATTATCTTGGCATGTTGGCCGAGTTTGACCAAGTGTTGGCGATCTCGCAGGCAAGCGCCGGCGAATTGCGGGAGTTCTGGCGCTGGCAGGGCCGGATGTCACGCGCGGTCGTGACGCCCTTTGGGTTGGGCGCCGATTTCTCACGTCGGGAGCGGGTAACCGCCTCTGGGGTCAGCCCTGCGCCGGCCGGCTCGCTGCTCTGCGTGGGCATTTTGGAGCCACGCAAAAATCAAAGTTTCCTGCTTGATGTGTGCGAGACGCTCTGGCACGACGGGTTGCAGTTCGACCTCCATCTGGTTGGGCGGGTAAACCCGCATTTTGGCCGGCCCGTTGTCGCGCGTGCCAAAGCGCTCCGGAAAGCCGGCCGGACGGTGACGCATCATGAAGGGGTGGACGACACGGCGCTACGACGGCTATATGCGACGGCGCGGGCCACGGTCTTTCCCACCCTCGCCGAGGGCTGCGGGCTGCCGGTGATCGAGTCACTCTGGCAGGGCGTGCCATGCGTGTGCAGCGACCTGCCGGTGCTGCGCGAAAACACCGACGGCGGCGGTTGCCTGCCGGTGACAGTGAACGACTCGGCGGCGTGGGCCGGCGCACTGCGCCGGGTGCTCACCGACGATGCGTTCTGGCAAGGACTGGTGGCGGAGGCGGTCAGGCGTCCACTACCGACTTGGGCGGCCTCTGCACGACAGTTGCGCGCAGCGCTGTCGGCGTGAGACCTCCCAGCTTGAACTTGTCCAAACCTCTGATCACAGACCGGCCAGCCGCCGGTCGGAGTCGCCGAAGCGGTCGAGCTTCACCCCCATGCGATCCATGAGCGAGAGGTGCAGGCTGCAGACGCGACGGCCGTCGTTTTCTTCCTGGAGGTAGTCGAGCACGCGGCCGGTCTTGAGTGAACCGCCGCCCTTGCCGGCGAGAATGATGGGCAGCTGGGTCGCACCGTGGGCGTCGCCATCGAACAGGCTTGAGGCACACATGAGGATCGAGTTGTCGAGCATCGTGGTCTCGCCTTCCTTGATGTCCTTCATCCGCTGGATGAGGTAGGCAAACTGCGCGAGGTGATACTGGTTGGTCTTGAGATGCATCGTCGCCAGCTCCTGGTTCTGCTTGTGATGCGTGATGTCGAGATGCAGCGCGCCGTGCACGCCCTCGATGAACTTAAAGTTCATTTGCGAAAGGTCGTTGTTCAGCATGAGCGTGGCGATGCGCGTCTTGTCCATCTGGAAGGCGAGCACGGTCAGGTCGAGCATCAGCTTCATGTGGTCCGGGATGTTCTGCGGCAGCTCATCCTTGGGGCGGGGCATGTCGGGCTGGGACAGCGTCGGGCGCCAGCCTTCGAGCCGCTCTTCCTTGGCCGCGTGCTCGATGCGTTTTTCGATGTCGCGGATGGACTCGAGGTATTCGGCGAGCTTGATGTTGTCGTCGCGGCTGATCTTCGGCTTCAGGTTTTGCGAGTCCTGCCGGATTTCGTCGAGGATGCTGCGGTCCAGCTTGCGGCCCGTGCCGTCGCCGACGAGGCGGTCGAAGGTGCGGGAAGGATAGATCTCTTTGGTCGCCGGTTTCGTGGGCGAGACCCACGACAGGCTGGAACCGTAGATCATGGAGAGGCCGTCCTCCAGCCGCAGCTCGTTGGGCTCAATGCCGAGCGCGAGGCTGGAGATCGCAGTACGCCCGCCGATCTGCGCGGCGACGACCTGATCCATTGAGGTGCCGACCCGGATCACGTTGGGATCAAGGCTGACGGTTTCGCCCGACAGCAGGTTCATGCGGCCCAGGTGCGGGCTGGTGGACGAGGCGGCGGTTTGGTTGTAAAGGCCTTGGATGAAAACCATGTCCTCGCGGTGAGGCATCATGGGGAGCGCACCGGGGCCGAGCTTCATGTCCGCGCCGCTGCCCTCCGCCCACCACTGCTGCGGCTCGACCCCGTTGGAAAAATAAACGATGCCCATGCGCAGCGGCGGTTTGTTCTCCACCTTCGTGGTCGGGGCGGCGGCCTGACCGAGCAACGGGAGCGATTCCATCCATGGCAGCGCGAGCGCGACGCCCATGCCGCGCAGAAAATGCCGCCGTGAGGTGTGAAGGGATGGGGGTTTGATGCTCATGGGGAGGAGAGTGAACAGAAGTTAAAGCGAGGGTGGGCGGCTACGGTCGGGAATACTGGCGGTCTTGCGGTCGCTTTGTCCAGTCTCATCCTCGCCGGCGGCATGGTTGCGAAACTGGCGGCTGGCGATGACTTTCAGGGCGAGTTCCGAAAACGTG
>JBAXLL010000057.1:0-9348 GCA_037134835.1 Verrucomicrobiota bacterium | reverse complement strand
GTCCGCCCGCGCCGCAGATTATTTGGTTCCGAAATTCAGCCCTTCAGATTTCAGGCCTGCAGCCTTTCCCGAAATGGCCAAGCATAACAAGTGGTCGAAAGTGAAGCGGCTCAAGGCCGTGACCGATGCGCGCCGGGGCAAGGTCCTTTCCCGTCTGGCACGCGAGATCACCCTCGCTGCCAAGTCCGGCGGCGGCGACCCTGACGGCAACGCCCGCCTCCGCACCCTCATGCTCAAGGCCCGGGAGGCCAACATGCCGGCCGACAACGTGGACCGCGCGGTCAAGAAAGGCACCGGCGAGCTGCCTGGCGTCACATACGAGGAAATCACCTACGAAGGCTACGGCCCCGGCGGGGTGGCGTTCGTCGTAAGGGTCACGACCGACAACAAGACCCGCGCCGTGCAGGAGGTTCGCTCCATTTTCGCCCGACACGAAGGTAACCTCGCCCAGAGCGGGTCGGTGGCGTTTCAGTTTTTGCACGCCGGGCAGTTCCTCATTCCGCCAGAACAGATCGCCGAGGAGACATTGCTTGAGCTCGCACTGGAGGCCGGCGCGGACGACGTGCTCACGACCGACGACGGCCACGAGGTGCGCTGCGACGTCCACGTCTTCGACCGGGTCGCGCACGCGCTGGAAGCCAGGGGCCTCAAGCCGGCCAGCGCCGAGATCGCGTACATTCCGACGGTCGGCATCCCTGTGGCCGATGCCGCCACGGCCCTGACCCTGCAAAAGCTCCACGAGGCCCTCGACGAGCTCGACGACGTGCAGGCGGTGTTTTCGAACGAGGAGTGAGATAGGAGCCGCCGCAAAAATTAGTGTTCATTCGGGTCCATTAGTAGTTACTCCTTGGCCGTCATGAACGCCGCCATGCCCACGCCTGCCGTCATCCCACCCGCCGCTTCGGGTGAGGTCGGGCTGGTGCAGCCGAGCGACTATGTCAGCACGGAGCCTTTCACCTTTGAAAGCGGGCAGACGCTGCCGGGCTTCACGCTGCGCTACGAGACTTACGGCCGGCTCAACGCTGCCGGCGACAACGCCGTCCTCATCTGCCACGCGCTCAGCGGCGACCACCATTGCGCCGGCCGCCATGCCGCCGGCGACAAAAAGCCGGGCTGGTGGAACAACCTCATCGGCCCCGGCAAGGCGGTGGACACGGACAAGTTTTTCGTCCTGTGCGCCAATGTCCCCGGCGGCTGTCAGGGCTCCAGCGGTCCCTCCTCGCCTGATCCTACCACGGGCCGGCCCTATGGCATCGCGTTTCCGTTCGTCACCATCCGGGACATGGTGCGGGCGCAAAAACGCTGGCTCGACGCACTCGGCGTGAAAAAACTATTTGCCCTGCTCGGAGGCTCGATGGGCGGGATGCAGACCCTCCAATTTGGCATCGAGTATCCCGGCTTTTGCGCCCGGTTGCTGCCGATGGCGTCCACCGCCCGTGAGAGCGCGCAGGCCATCGCGTTCAATGAAGTCGGCCGGCAGGCCATCATGCAGGATCTGGCGTGGAACCGTGGCGATTACCCGAAGGATGGCGGTCCGCGCGTCGGACTCGCGATCGCGCGCATGATGGCGCACATCACGTATCTGAGCGACGCCTCGATGGACCGGAAGTTTGGCCGGAAAAAAAAGGACGGCGCGGCTGGCGATGCCTACACCTTTGACATGCAGTTTGAGGTCGAAAGCTACCTCAAGCATCAGGGCGAGAGCTTCATCAACCGTTTCGACGCGAACTCCTACCTCTACATCACGCGCGCCATCGACCATTTCGATCTGGCCGCAGCCTACGGCTCGCTGGCGGCGGCGTTCGCCCAGGTCCAAGCGGAGACACTCGTGCTCGGCTTTACCAGCGACTGGCTTTTTCCCCCGAGCCAGAGCCGCGAGATCGCGCAGGCGCTGCTCCGCGCCGGCAAGCGCGCCAGCTACGCCGAGCTCGACACGGACCTCGGACACGACTCGTTCCTGCTGGAGTCGCCCCAGCTCTACGACCTCGTGCGGGGATTTTTGGCCTGATGGCACGGGCCGGCCGGACGCGGGCGGTGGCGAGCCCGGCGGTCAGACCGCCGCAAATCGGGTGTTGCCCCGCCGCGGCCAGGCCGCAAGCGTGTGAACCGCTTTTCCCCTTTTCAACCCATCCCAACCATGACTTCGCTCCGTCTCCCCTCCCGCCTCACCGTCGCGGCGTTGGCCCTCCTCGCCGGCCTCACGGCCTCTTGCTCGAAGCAGGAACCCGCTGCCGGCAGCTCCGCCGCCCCGGCCGGAAAAAAAATCGTCATCGGCCTCTCGCTCGACACGCTCAAGGAGGAGCGCTGGCAGCATGACCGCGACATCTTTGTGGCCGAGGCAGGCAAGCTCGGGGCCGAGGTCGTCGTCCTTTCCGCCAACAGCGATGACACCGCGCAGGTGCGCGATGTCCAGTCGCTCATCAGCCGCGGGGTCAGCGTCCTCGTCGTGGTGCCGCACAACGGCGACGCGCTGGACCGCGCCGTCACGGATGCCAACGCCGCCAAAATCCCCGTCATTGCCTACGACCGCCTCATCATGAAGGCCAACATTGATTACTACCTCACCTTCGACAATGTGAACGTCGGGGAAGAGCAGGCGAAATATGCCGCCGCCCATCTGCCGGCCGGCCGCAAGGCCAAGGTGGTCCGCATCTATGGTGCCCCCACCGACAACAACGCCAAGCTCTTCAAGGAAGGCCAGGACAAGATCGTCAACCAGCTAGTCAAGGACGGCAAAATCGAGGTCGTGCATGAAGACTGGGCCACCGATTGGAAGCCAGATGTCGCCAAACGGATCATGAACGCCGCGATCACCAAGGCCGGCCGGGACATTGACATCGTGATCGCCTCCAACGATGGCACCGCCGGCGGTGCGATCCAGGCGCTCATCGAGGAAGGCCTGGCCGGCAAGGTGCTAGTCACCGGCCAAGACGCCGAGCTCGCGGCGTGCCAGCGCATCATGGCCGGCACGCAGGCCATGACCATTTACAAGCCGCTGAAAAAACTCGCCGAGCTGGCCGCCAAAGTCGCCGTGGACGTCGCCAAAGGCAGCAAACCGTCCGCCGGCTCCCTCCTCAACAACGGCCTGAAGGACGTGCCATCCATTTTCGAAAAAGTCATCGCGGTGAACAAGGACAACATGATGGCCACCGTGGTCGCCGACGGCTTCCAGAAGGCCGAGGATCTGAAAAAGTAAGAGGGCTTAGGGTTTCCGGCCCCTTGTTGCGGAGGCAGGCCGGAAGCCTGCATCGCTTCCTCCATGTCCGCCCCACTCCTCGAAGTTCATGGTCTCACCAAGCGGTTTCCCGGCGTCACCGCGCTGAGCGACGTGAACTTCACGCTCGCCCGCGGGGAGATCCATGCGCTCTGCGGCGAGAACGGCGCGGGCAAGTCCACCCTGATCAAGCTGCTCGGCGGGATCTATCCGCACGGCTCCTACGAGGGCGAGCTGCGGGTGGACGGCCGCCCCGTCTCCTTCCAGGGCATCCGTGACGCCGAGCACGCCGGCGTCGCCGTCATCACCCAGGAATTCGCGCTGGTGGACGAGCTGAGCGTGGCGGAAAACATCTTTCTCGGCCGTGCGCCGTGCCGGGGATTTTGCGTGGACTGGCTGGAGATGCAGAAACGCGCCGTGGCGCTGCTCAAGGATTTCGGACTCGCCCTGCCGCCCGAAACCCCGGTGCGGGAGCTCGGCATCGGGCAGAAGCAGCTGTTGGAAATCGTCCGCGCGATGGACAAAAGATCCCGCGTGCTCGTGCTCGACGAGCCCACGGCCGCGCTCACGGAGCAGGAGGTCGAGGTGCTGCTGACCCATCTGCGCCGGCTGCGGGGGCAGGGCACGACCTGCATCTACATCTCGCACAAGCTCGACGAGGTCTTTGCCATTGCCGACCGTATCACCGTGCTGCGCGACGGCGCGAGCATCACCACGCTGGAGACCGCGCACGCCACCGTGCCGGCCGTAATCAAGCACATGGTCGGACGCGAGATCACGGACTTGTTTCCGCGGAAAGCGGGCAGCTCGGCCGCATCGTCCGCCGCCGAGGGCGCAACAAGCCTGCGCCCTGACGAGGCCCAGCCCATGCTTTCCGTCCGCCACCTCAGCGTCGCCCCCGCCAGGGGCAAACCCGCCTTCCTGCGTGACCTCTCCTTCGACCTGCGCGCCGGCGAGGTGCTCGGCTTCGGCGGCCTGATGGGCGCGGGGCGCACGGAGCTGCTCATGCACCTGTTCGGGGCGTGGGGCCACCGGCTGGGCGGCGAGGTCAGGCTGTGCGGCCAGCCCCATGCGCATTCTTCGCCCGGCGAATCCATCCGACGCGGCCTGGTGCTGGCGAGTGAGGACCGCCGCCGCTACGGCCTCATTCTGGCGCAGGAAATCGGGTTCAATCTCTCACTTTCCAGCCTGCGCGAGTTCACCCGCGCCGGCGGCCGGCTCGACCTGCCCGCCGAGCAGGTGCGCAACCAGCATTTCTTCGGGGCGCTCCGCGTGAAGGCTCCCAGCCAGCACACCCGCGCCGGCACTCTGTCCGGTGGCAACCAGCAGAAGGTCGTCCTCGGCAAGGCGCTGATGACCGGCCCGAGGGTCGTGCTCCTCGACGAGCCGACGCGCGGCATTGATGTCGGGGCGAAGCTGGAGGTCTATGAGCTCATCAACCGCCTCACCGCCGAAGGCCGGGCTGTCGTCCTGGTGTCGAGCGAGCTGCCCGAACTGATGGGCATGAGCGACCGGGTCATCATGCTGCATGAAGGCGCGGTCGGCGGCGAGTTTGCCCGCACCGAATTCACGCAGGAAAAACTCCTCGCCGCCGCCATGGGCCACGCGCACGCTGCCTGAGATATTACCCGATGAACGCCCGGATCCTGCTTAAGAATCTCTCCATGCCGCTGGCCTTGGCGGCCATTTGGATATTTTTTGCCCTAAAGGAGCCGGCGTTCCTGGCCCCGCGCAACCTTTCGCAGCTCATGGTCGATTTTTCGATCATCGGAACGCTGGCCCTAGGCATGTTCCTGATTTTGCTGACCGGCCAGATCGATCTCTCGGTCGGCAGCGGCGTGGGCCTCATCGGCGGCATCGCCGCGGTTCTGACCGTGCAACATGGCTGGCCGGCTGCGGCCGGCCTGGGGGCCGCCTTTCTGGTGGCGCTGCTGCTCTGGGCCCTCATGGGCACGCTCATCGTCAAGGAGCGCATGCCTTCTTTCATCATCACGCTCGCCGGCCTGCTCATTTTCAAAGGCCTGTTTTGGCGCGTCATTCACAGCTCCACGGTTTCGGTGAAGGGGGTGGAGGAGAATCTGTATTCGATGATCTCAACCTATTATCTTCCGGCCGGGATGGGGGTTGGGCTGGCGGTGGCGGTGGTGGTCCTGATGGCGGTGGTGCAATGGCGGGCCCGGGCCGCCCGGATCACGCATGGCCTGTCCGCCCTGTCCGCCCAACGGGCCGCGCTCAAGTTTGCCCTCATGGGGGCGGCGGTATTTGGCGTGGTGGCCGGATTCAACCAGTCCCACGGCCTGCCCATGACTTTTCTCATTCTGGCGGTGACGGCGGCGGCGGTCTATTTTCTGACGCAGCACACCCCGTTCGGACGCTATCTTTACGCGATCGGCGGCAACGAGGAGGCCGCCGTGCTCTCCGGCATCAATGTGAACCGCGTCCTCATCGGAGCCTATGGGCTGATGGGCGCGGCGACCGCCGTCACCGGCTTCATGCAGACCTCCTACCAAGGCTCCTCCAGCACGACGGTGGGCGACCTGATGGAGCTCGATGCCATCGCCGCCTGCGTCATCGGCGGCACCGCGCTCAAGGGCGGGCGGGGCACGGTGTGGGGCGTGCTCTTCGGCGCACTCATCATGACGAGCCTGCTCAACGGCATGAATTTGATGGGAGTGACTCCCGAGATGAAATACATCGCGCGCGGCACGGTGCTCGCGCTCGCCGTCTGGCTGGATGTGCGGCTGGGCCGGACGTGAGCGGAGAGCCGCCGCCTGCGCGTGGGCGCAGGGAAGATGAGGGGAACGCCCCATGGGGTGGCGAGACGGGCGGATCCGGGTTAAGCCTTTCCTTTTTCAGGCCGAGCAAACAATTTTGCCACCACCGCCGTGACCAAACCCGCCGTCAAACGCACCGTTGACATGCAGATCATCGCCGACTGGGTCGAGCCGCGCTCCCGCGTGCTCGACCTTGGCTGTGGCCGCGGTGCGCTGCTGGACTCGCTGGTGCAGTCCAAGGACATCTTTGCCGTCGGGGTCGACCTTGACTTTGAAAAAATATCCGCGTGTGTGCAACTCGGCGTCACCGCGTATCAGGGGGAGATGCTGGAGTTCATGCGGGCGTTTCCCGACGGGCATTTTGACCGCGTCATCTGCTCGCGCACGCTGGAGGAGGTGCCCGACCCGGCGGCGGTCATCGCCGAGGCGCTGCGCGCGGGCCGGGTGGTGACTGTGGGGTTCGTGAACCACGGCTACTGGAAAAACCGGCTCGCCACGCTCCTGCACGGTCGCAAGCCCCGCAACGCCGTCTACACCGACGAATGGTTCGAGAGCCGGCCGAGCAATCCGGTGAGCGTGGCCGACTTCGAGCACTTCTGCGCCGTGAAGGGCTACCGCATCACCCGCCGCGCGCTGCTCGGCGGCGACTGGAAGTCGCCTTGCACGGTTGCACCCAACTTCCTCGCGGGTTACGCACTCTACGACCTGGCGCAGTGAAAACGACGCCAAGGCCGTTTGGCCATCATGGGTGACGGGCGAGGTTGGGGTGCCGCGCGGTTTATTTGCGCGGGCGGATGGGGCCCGGTCTGGCGGCCCGGAGGGAGCCGGAACACGGCGTTTTGGTGCCGACAGGGCGGGCGCGGCGCAGAAAAACTACTGCCCGCAAAGGACGCACCGCCCGAGACGGGCGAAAATTTCTCTTGGCGAACCGGACAGACTGGGCGTGAGTGCGTTTGTTTCCCTTGCCATGATCAAAGGCCAGAAAGTCGTCTGCATCAACGACACCTTCCCCGATCTCTACCGCGCGCTGTACAAGCAGCTCCCGGTGAAGGGCAGCACCTACACGATTCGCGAAGTGTTTCTCGGACGTGAGAAGATCGTGAAAGGCGGCGACAGCGCGACCGTCGGCCTGCTGCTGGCCGAGCTGCACAACGGCCCCGATCCGTTTCACGCGGGGAAGCAGGAGCTGGGGTTCTCTTCGGAGCGGTTCGCCCCGTTGGAGGAACTGCCGCCCGAAGAAATCGCCGAGGAAAATATCGCATACACGGGAGCGGGCGACGGGGAAAGCTGGAGAAATTGACGCGACTTTGGGCGGCGACAGAGGCCGCGCGGGCGGACCATGCCGCCAGCGCAAACGGCCGGCCTAGAGCGGGAAAATTTCCAGTTGGGCCGGACCGAGGGTCAGCGGGCCGTCGGACAGAATTTTCGCACGCAACCCGCCACGGCCTTGCAACTGCGCCTCGGCCTCCGGGTGAAACACGCTGTTCATCCAGTGACACGGCTTGCACTCGGCCAAGCCGCGGAAGCGCACGCCCTGCACCGCGAATTCCGCGCCGATGAGCGCGTCAAGGTCGAGCCCGCGCGTGATGACGTTGCGCCGAAAGACGGACGGCGGCCGGTCGCGCACGGCAAGCAGGGCGCAGAGTTCGACATAGACTTCGGCGGCAAAAAAAGTGATCTGGCCCTTGTGGCCCGGTTCGTGGGCGAAGAACCGGTCCCCTTCGATGCCGCGTTCGGCCACGCAGCGGATGGTGTCCGGTTCGGCCACCAGGTGCGTACCGGGCGCGAGGCCGTGCCGGCCGAAAAAATTGTGGCCCGGCGAGACGTAGAAGTGCAGCAGGTGCGGCGCATCCATAGTGATGAACCGCAGGTTACATGAGGGCGGAGGCAGATTCAACCCGGGTTGCGAGAAATGTCAGGCCGCGCCGGGCCCGCTTCAGGCGGTCAATCGAGCGGTGGCACCGGTCGTTTTCGGGGGCCAAAGAGGTAACCCCGGCCCATGCAGGGGCGTCTTGCTTACTGTGTATGACGCGACTTCCATCGCCCCATGTCTTCTGACGCGGACGACGTGCCTTTCGACCTGGCTGGCTGCCTCACGCGCGTGCGGGCGCAGGATCAGGCGGCGGCGCGCGCGCTCGTGGAACACCTTTATCCGCTCGTCCTGCGGATCATCCGCACCCGCCGCCCACGCCGGGTGCCGGAGGAAGACATCGCCCAGGACATCTTTCTGAAAATGTTCACCCGCCTCGAGCAATACCAAGGCAACGTGCCCTTCACCCACTGGGTGTCGCGCATCGCGGTGACGACGTGCATTGACCACCTGCGTGCGCAGCAGCGCCGCCCGGAGTTCCGCTGGGCCGACCTTTCGGAGAACGAGGCCCAGATGCTCGACCACGTGCTCACCAACGAGCGCGCGGTCGATGCGGGGGAAGCGCTCGCGGCGAGCGAGCTCGTGGAGAAACTCCTCGCGCAGCTCAAGCCGGACGACCGCACCGTCATCCAGATGCTCGATCTCGAGCAAAAGTCGCTGGTCGAGATCAGCGAAATCACCGGCTGGAACACCACGCTCATCAAGGTCCGCGCTTTTCGCGCACGACGGAAGTTGCAAAAGCTTTTCGTGGAACTAAAGAAGAAGGAACGCACATGAAAACTCCCCCCCCCCATGACATTTGGCCGCGCCTCGCCACCGTCGTCCGGCTGGCCCCACCGCCGGCGCAGGCCGACGCGCCGCCGGGCTTCGCTACGCGTGTCGTCGCGCTGGCCTTCGCGGCGCGCCCCCCCATCACGCTGGCCGCATTGTGCGACGTCTTCTCGTGGCGCGCGCTCGCCGTCGCCGCGATCATCGCCATCGTCAGCGTGGCCGCCAACCTGAATGCCGTGCTGGGCAGCGATGACGACGTCTTGGCCGTCAACGATCCGGTCGCCGAGGTGCTTTCGCTCACCTGAGCCATATGTCGCAAAAAGCCAAGGTTCTGGCCGCGTTTGCGGGCATTTTTGTCGCCGGTGCGATCGCCGGGGGGGTGGTGACCTTGCGGATGGAGAAGGAGCGCGTGCAAAACCTCGCGGCGGACAAGGAGCGCGCAGCCACGGGAAAAATCGCAGCCGATCTTTCCCCGCGGATGCTCAAGGACCTGACCGGGCGCCTGAACCTAAAGGCGGAACAGCGCAAAGAAGTCGCCCCGATCATTGACCGGGCGGCGCTACGAATCGCGGAGCTGAGCACGGAGTACAACGAGGCCACCCAAGAATATCGGGTCGCGATCAAAACCCTGCGCGAGGACATGGAGCGGGAGGTCGGCTTGCTGCTGGATCCCGAACAGCGCAAGAAACTCGACCAGATGCAGGCCGACTGGACCAAGC
>JBAXLL010000056.1:0-9355 GCA_037134835.1 Verrucomicrobiota bacterium | reverse complement strand
TAATACAATCGCTTGCGAAAGCTCAATTGGCTCTTAACTGGACAGCCGTGAGGTAGGGCGAACCCTCCGGGTGAGCCGCGGCTCGGCAGGGACGCCTCGCCCTACCACCCAAAGTCCATTCCTTATCAGACGTTGGTATAACGATCCAGTCTTGACTTCCGAAGCACACCCCAGTGTCCGGAGTGCTACGACAATGACAGTGTGTTCGTGACCGGCATAGTGGTTCATGCCGGCGACCAAAATATTCTCACCCGGCTGGCTCCGATGTCCTTTCGGTGCGAATCATCGTCAGGCGAGCGTGAGGCTTGGCTCAATGCGGAGTTCGCTGAGTGGAGGCGTAAACACCATGGGGTCGGCCCAAGCTGCGAAGGCGATCATGGCGGCATTGTCGCCGGTGTGGCACGGCTCGGCGGCGAGCAGCGGAATGCGGGCGGCGTTCGCGACGCGTTCCAACGCGGCGCGGAGCGGGCGGTTGTTGGCCACGCCACCGGAAAGGCCGACGCTGCGGTAGGGCGCCCGTTCCAACGCGCAGCCCGTCTTGCGGGTGAGCGCGTCGAGCACGGCCTGCTGATAGCTGGCGCAGAGGTCGGGCATCTGCGCCGCGATTTCAGCGGGCGACATTTTTTCGAGCTGGTAGCGCAGCGCGGTCTTGAGGCCGGAAAAACTAAAATCGAGCTCGGCCCGCGGGCCCAGTCCGCGCGGAAAATCGTAGGCGTCGGTTCGGCCGTTCGTGGCGATTTTCTCGATGAGCGGGCCGCCCGGGTAGCCCTGTCCGAGCAGCTTGGCCCCCTTGTCGAGCGCCTCACCCGCAGCATCATCGCGGGTGCTGGAGAGGACGCGGATGGTGAGCTGTTCGTTCAGGGTGAAGAGCAGCGTATTGCCGCCGGAAACAAGGAGACCGAGGTGGGGCAGCAGCGCGGCGAGGCGGGCGGGAAAATCCGTTGGCGAGGCCGCATGCAGCGCGAGGAAAGGTGAAAAGGCGTGACCGCGCAGGTGGTTGACGCCCACGAGCGGCACCCGGAGCGCGAGCGAGAGCGCCTTGGCGGCGGCGATGCCGAGTGCGAGGCAGCCCGCGAGGCCGGGGCCGTGCGTCACGGCCACCTGGGTGACCCGCGCGAAATCCTCCGAGCCGGCGCGGGCCCGCTCGAGCAGTGGGGCGAGATGGCAGAGATGTTCGCGGGTGGCGAGGTCAGGCACGACGCCTCCGAATCGGGCATGGAGTGCCATCTGTGTGTGCGTCCACTCGCCCATGATCCCGCGTGCGGGATCGAAGAGCGCGACGGCGCTCTCGTCGCAGGATGTTTCGAGGGCGAGGATCATGGTGGCAAATTCAGGCTGGACGACGTGGGTGAGAGAGCGCGAAGAAAACCTCGCCCCGCACCACGCTCGCGGCGGTTAATTTGCCTTTAACCGCAGGGCGGCACGGAGGATGGCGGTGGCGGCGTCGAGCTGTCGGTCGGGGACGAGGGCGACCCCGAAGCGCTCTTGGAACACCATTGGGTCCGTGACGTCGCTGCGGCTCCGCTGGAGCGCGAGGCTGCGGTCTTCGTCGGGCGTGGCGACAACCTCGACATCGGGCGAAATCCCGTGGCCGTGGATGACCGCTCCGCCCGGCGTGTAGTAGCGCGCGATGGTGAGGCGCAGGCCGTCGTGGTTGCCGAGTGGAAAAATGGACTGCACCGAGCCTTTGCCGAAGGACCGTTCGCCCACGACGGCGGCGCGATGGGTGTCCTGCAGCGCGCCGGCGAGGATCTCGGCGGCGCTGGCGCTGCTGGCGTTGATCAGCACGGCGAGGGGCAGCGCGAGCGGCCCTCCCCCCGGCTTGGCGCGGAACTCCTCACGGTCACCGGGGTCGCGCCCCTGCGTGTACACAATCAGCTCGCCCGGCTTGAAAAACAGGCCGGCCACTTCCACGACGGCGTCGAGCAGGCCGCCGGGGTTGTTGCGGAGGTCAATGACGAGCGCCTTCATGTTCTGGGCCTGAAGCTGCCGGACGGCGCGCCCAAACTCCGCCGGCGTGCTTTCCGAGAACTGGGTCAGTTGGACATAGCCGACGCCGTCGCGCAGCAGGTGGGGGTCGCGCACGCTGTCCACGTGGATGCTTTCCCGGGTCAGCGTCAGGGTGACTTCCTTTTTCTCGGCGGGCCGAAAGAGGCCGAGCATGACCGCGGTGCCGGGCTGGCCGCGCAGGCGGGTGACGACGTCCTCCATCGCGGCTTTGGCGAGCTTCTGCCCGTCAATGCTCACGATTTCGTCGCCATGGACGATGCCGGCGCGTTCGCCGGGCGTGCCCGCGATGGGCGTGATGACGACCACGCGGCCACCGAGCAGCTCGACCTGCACGCCGATACCGCCGAATTTGCTGCTGAGGTCCTCGTCGAACGCCTTGTAGGCCGCAGCGTTCATGTATTCGGAATGCGGATCCAGCGTGCCGACCAGGCCGGTCAGCGCGGCCTCGGTGAGGCCGGGCAGGCCGGCGGCCTTGGCATCAACATAGTGCTCGTTCACCAGCTGCAGCACGGTCCGCAGCGTGTCGGTCGAGCGGTTGAGATCGCGGTTCGGCCACAGGCCCCAGAGCGTCGCGAAATGTGCCGCGCCCACCGAGACCGCGAGGCCGAGCACGACCCCGGAGGCGATGCTAAGAATACGTTTGAGCACGGCGGGAGGCTGTGCGCATCGTCCATGCATTGCAAACGGGAATGTCCGCTGCCAAAGTCGCCGCCAGCCGTGCGGGCGGGTCTGCCGCCCCCTCGGTCCCGCCGGAGTTTCTGGCCGTGTTTCGCGCGCACGCGCAAGCGCGGGCGCGACCGGGGGACCGGCCAGGGGCGGCGGCCCCACCCTCGGATGCGGCAGCCGTGATGACTTTTGCGGAATTCATGGCGCTGGCGCTCTACGATGAGCGGGTCGGCTATTACCGGCGCGGGCAGCCGCGTGTGGGCCGGGGCGCGGGGACGGATTTTTACACTGCGAGCTCATCGGGGACGGTTTTCGGTGAATTGGTGGTGGCGGCGTGCGTGCAACTGCTGGGCGGTGCGGCGGAGGCGGCGCGGTTCACGTGGGTCGAGATTGGGGCGGAGCCTTCGGCCGAAGCTAAAACCGGCCGGGTGGGCGGCGTGCTGGCGGGTCTGGCGCATCCCTTTGCCGGCGCACGGACGATCGGTTTGAGCGAACCGTTGACCCTGGGCGGGGCGAGCGTGGTGTTTTCCAACGAGCTGTTCGATGCGCAGCCGCTGCGGCGCTTCCGCCGGTGCGGCGGTGCCTGGCGCGAGCTGGGTGTGGCCTTGGACGGGGATATTTTGTCCGAGGTCGAGCTGGGCGAAGTCAGCGAGCCTTGGCTGCCTGCGGCGGCCCCCGAAGGTTATATTTTTGACGCGCCGCGGGCGGCGGTCGCGCTGGCCGACGTCATGGCGGCGCAGCCGTGGCACGGACTGTTCGTGGCGTTTGACTACGGGAAACCCTGGGCCGAGCTGGCGACGATGACGCCTGCCGGCACGGCCCGGACCTACCACCGGCATCGCCAGTCCAATGACCTGCTGGCGCGGCCGGGCGCCCAAGATCTGACCGGCCATGTGTGCTGGGACTGGCTGGCGGAGGCGCTGGCGGCGCGTGGCCTGGCCGATGCCGTGCTCGAATCGCAGGAGGCATTTTTTGTCCGGCATGCGGCGGGCTGGCTGGAGCAGGCGCTGGCCGGGGGGGCTTCCGCGTCTGGAGCCCGCCGGCGGGCTATTGCCCACCTTTTGCATCCGGCGCAGATGGGACAGAAATTTCAGGTCTTGCATGCGCGACGCCTACCGGCGGGGGCGGTACCGCGGGTGGTGTGAAGTTTGCCCTTGCCACGGTGCCTCCGGGCGTTTCTTCATGAACCTTTTCCCAACCGAAACCAACCACCATGGCCAGAATCTGTGCAATCACCGGTCGCCGTCCCGTCAAGGGCAGCATCATCAACCGCAAGGGTCAGTCGAAGAAAAGCGGCGGCATCGGCACGCACGTGACGAGCATCACGAAGCGGAAGTTCCGTCCGAATCTCCAGCGCATCCGCATCCGCACTGCGAACGGCGGCACCAAACGCGTCTGGGTCTCCGTCAAGGCGATCAAGGCCGGTCTCGTGGAGAAAGTTTGAGGTTGGCCTGAGCATGGCCGAATCTCCGGAGCAGGAAAATCGGGATGCATCTTCCGCCGCGCCATGCCTATTTACCGCTACGCTCCGGTGTCCGCCCCCTGCCGGCTTTGTGGCGATGGCTTCGATCACCGGCAGCGTGCCTCCGACCAGGCGCTGGCGGCCTGTCCCACCTGCGGCCAGCCCGTCAGCCGCATGCTGCCCGTTTCGCTCCACACTCCGAAGTTGCTCGCGCCGCTTTCTATCTCCGCTGCCAAGACGGCCGGCTTCAAGGTCTTCAAACGGCTTGGCAAAGGTGAATTTGAGAAACAATAGTCCCATGTCCCTGTCGTCTTTCCCCGTGAACCTCCGCCGCGTTTTCCTCCCGCCGTTGCTCTCCGCTGCTTTTTGTCTCGCCTCCGCCGCCGCGGCAGACACCCCTTTGGCGCCCGCGGTGCCCCCGCTCACCTTGGAGGAGTCCGTGGCCCGCGCGCTCGATAAAAATTTCGATCTGCAGATCCAGCGCTACTCGGTCCGGAGCGCGGCCGATTCGGTGGTCATTGCCGATGCCGTTTACAACACCCCCACGCTCACAGCCAGCGCGACCGCTGCCGGCGGGCGCTCCGCTGCGTTGGGCGCGGTCATTCCCGGCACAGAAAACAGCTCCCAGTCACCCCGCGTCGGCATTAGCCAGCGGCTGGACACCGGTGCAACCCTCGGCCTCGGCGCGGGCGTTGCCCGCACCGTGGGCGCTGGCTCACCCTATGGTGGCAGTCTCACCCTTGATGTTCGCCAGCCGCTCCTCCAAGGGGCCGGCAAGGACGTCAACCGCGCCGCCCGCGACAAGGCCCGACTTGGTGTCAAGGTGGCCGACTCCAATTTCAAGGACTCTGTCCTCACCGTGGTGCATGATGTGGAGGTCGCCTATTACAACCTCGTCTTTGCGCGCGAGCAGCTTAAGGTCCGTCAGTTTTCTTTCGATGTGGCCCAGCGCCTCCTGGATGAAAACACCACCCGTCTCCAGGCGGGTGATCGCACCCAGCTCGACGTGCTCCAGTCCCGCGTCGCCGTCGAAAATGCCCGTCTTACCGTGGTCACCGCCATCCAGTCGGTTCGCGACCGCGAGGACGCGCTGCTCCGCCTTATCGGTCGTTTTGCGTTCGACACGCCCATCGGGCCGGTCGCTTTTGGCGACGAGCCGGTGTCCGCCGTGTCGGTGGCTCAGTCCTATGCCCGCGCCCGCAACGGCCAACCGGAAATGGTTTCCTCCCAACTCAATCTCAGCCAGCTTCGTCTTGATGTGCTCACGGCCGACAACGCCCGCAAGCCCGCTCTCGATCTCGGGGCCAGCCTCGGCCTGACCAGCCGCGAACGGTCGGCGGTCGAATCGGCCGAACAGGTTTTCACCGGCCGCGGCAACAACTGGCAGCTTGGTCTCACGCTCACCCTGCCTTGGGAACTCAAGGCCGAAAACGCCCGCTACCGGCAGTCGCTGCTCAGTCTCGACAGCGCCCAGACCCGCTATGAGCAGCTCGACCAGACCTTGCTCACGCAGGTGCGCTCGGCCGTCCGTGCGGTTGAGACCGGCAGGGAAAACGTCGCCATTGCGGCCCTCGCCCGCGACCTCAGCCAGCAGCAATACGACCGCGAGCGGGCCCGCTACGACGCCGGTCTTTCCACTGTGCGACTCCTGCGCGACGCCGAGGCCGACCTGAACAACGCCAAAATTTCCGAGCTCCAGCTCCGCGTCTCCCTGCGCACCGCCCTCGCGGAGCTGGCCCGCTTGGAGACGAGCTCGCTTGATCGCTACAAGATCAAGCTTGGACCGTGAGTTCCTGTCCGGGTTGCGCCAAGGCGGGCAGGACGGACGAATGATGACCGGGGTGACAGGTGAAATACCATCACCCCACACGCAACACGGCATATGTCCGCTTGCCTTTGCGCAGGAGGACGTAGTGACCGAAGAGCAGATCCGCCCTCGTGACGGTCCGGCCGGCTTCGGCGACTCGGACATTGTTGAGATAAATGCCGCCGCCTTCAAGGTCTTTACGCGCCTGGCCTTTGGATGGGCATAGGCCGGCGTGGACGAGGAGATCGAGCAACGGCGTGCCGGGCGCGGCGAGCTGTTCGCGCCCATAATCCTTGGTTGGAATCTCGCCCACGACATCGCGGAAAATTTCCTCTGTCACGCCGTCGAGTGGGCCGCCGAAAAGTATGTCACTCGCCTTAAGTGCAGCGGCAAGGGCGTCGGGGCCGTGAACGAGCACGGTCAGCTCGCGCGCCAGCGCTTTCTGCGCGGCGCGCGCCCCGGGGGTGGCTTTGAGCTCGGCCTCGAGCCTGGAGAGTTCCTCGTGCGGGAGAAACGTGAGCACCTTGAGCAGCTTGACCACATCGGCGTCGTCGGCGTTCACGAAAAATTGGTAGAAGCGGTAGGGGGATGTCCGCTTGGCATCGAGCCACACGGCCCCGGCCGCTGTCTTGCCATATTTGGTGCCGTCGGCCTTGGTCAGCAGTGGGAAAACGAGGCCCCAGGCGGTCGCGCCGAGTTTTTTGCGGATAAGCTCGGTGCCGGCTGTGATGTTGCCCCACTGGTCGGTCGCCCCGACTTGCAGCTCGCAGCCTGCGTTCTTGCGCAGGTGGTAAAAATCAAACGCCTGTAGCAGCATGTAGCTGAATTCCGTGTAGCTAATGCCGTTTTCCCGGTCTTCCATACGGGCGCGCACGGAGTCCTTGGCGACCATCCAGTTGACGGTAAAAAATTTTCCGATGTCGCGGAGGAAATCGAGGTAGCTGACCGGCGCAGTCCAGTCGGCATTATTGACGAGGCGGGCCGGGTTGGCGGACGCCGTGAAGTCGAGAAAACGCGCGAGCTGCGCCTGAACGCAGGCGATGTTGTGGGCGACCTGTTCGTCGGTCTGGAGGTTGCGTTCCGCCGACTTGCCGGAAGGATCGCCCACCATGCCGGTGGCGCCGCCCGCGATCGCGATGGGGTGGTGACCGGCAAGCTGAAAACGGCGCAGCGCGAGCAGGGGCACGAGGTTGCCGACATGCAGCGAGTCGGCGGTGGGGTCGAAACCGCAGTAGAGCGTGATCGGGCCGGTGGCCAGGCGCGTGGTGAGCGCGGCGGTGTCGGTGCAGTCGGCGAAGAGGCCGCGCCAGCGGAGATCATCAAGGAGGGTCATGCAGTAGGGTAGGTTAAGCGCAGCCGCCGGGTGCGGGGCAAGGCCGAACCAAGGAAGTCCGCACGAAGCCCGGCGGCGGGCAGGCCTCGGCTGCGGCAGTTCCCTAGGTCCGATTCGGCGCACGCTCTGTTTGATGTCCGGCGGTGGTTTTTTGCCGATTTCAAAAAAGCATTGCCGATCCACGATGGTGGGTTACTTTATAGGCTCCTAGGCGTCACAGTTGGATCCCCCATGAATACAAGTACCCACACTCGTTGTGCCGGGCTGGCCGCCGTGGCTAGTTTGGTGGGTTTCCTAGTGCTGCTCGCCGGTTGTGAGCACGCCGCGTCAGCCCCGGTCGCCCCGGTTCGCACGGCCACCAAGCCACCTTCGCGGGAAGACGAGCTGGCGCTCGCGCATTTCAAGCAGACCATCTCCCCCATTTTGGAACAGCGCTGCTATGCCTGTCACGGTGACGGCGAGCAGAAGGGCGGTCTCGCCCTCGACGCCCTTACGGACAGGGCGAAGATTTTGGAAAATCCCGCGCTTTGGCTGAAGGTGTTGCGCAACACCCGTTCGCATATCATGCCGCCGCCGGACCGGACCCAGCTCACCACCGAGGAGCGGGCCACGCTGGAGCAATGGATCAAGACGGCTGGCTTTGGCCTCAGCGCTGACCAGCCTGACCCCGGTCGTGTGACCGTCCGCCGGCTCAACCGCACGGAATACCGCAACACCGTTCGTGACCTGCTCGGGGTGGATTTTGATGTGGAGCAAACGCTGCTACCCGACGACGTGGGCTATGGTTTCGACAACATCGGCGATGTGCTGAGCATCTCGCCCATCCGCATGGAAAAATTCCTGACGGCCGCCCAGGCGGTTATCGACAAGGGCGTGCCGGTGAACAACAAGGCCCTTAGCGGCCAGCTCGTGATGGCGGATGAGTTTCATAGCGAGGACGGGCAGGACGGGCAGCACCTGTCATTTTACCAGTATCAGGAGGTCGTGCATGCCTTTCAGGCCAGAAAGGCCGGTGACTACCGCGTGATCGTGAGCTCCAAGATTGACGGCGAGGCGCAGCCTGTGGATCCACAGCACGCCAAAGTCACATGGAAGTCCGACGGCAAGGAGTTCAGGCAGTTCGAGTATATCTGGAACGATGCCCTGTATTCGGTGGACGACAATATCGTGCATTGGGATGCGGGCGCGCACAAACTTTCTTTCGCCATCGAGCCGGTCTATCCCGACCTCCAGCCGCTCCGCACCAAGATGGAATACCGCATTATCGGCGTCACCGTGGAGGGCCCGCTCGATCCGAAGGACTGGGAGTTGCCGGCCACCTATCACCGGTTCTATGTCCGGGACGAACCGCCGCCTGCGACCGACGCTCCCGGCCGTCGGGCCTATGCCCGCGAAGTCCTGGAAAAGTTCGCCACGCGGGCCTACCGCCGTCCCGTCGCGGCTGATACGCTCGACCGCCTCGTTGCCATTGCCGAACAGGTCTACGACTTACCCAACACGACGTTTGAAAAGGGGGTGGCGCAGGCCATGCTCGCGGTGCTGGCCTCGCCGCGTTTCCTGTTCCACCTTGAGGAGGCCGCCCCCGCGGCACCCGGCGAGCGTTTCCCTCAGGTGGACGAATACACGCTGGCCTCCCGCCTTTCCTATTTTCTCTGGTCGAGCATGCCGGACGAAGAGCTCTTCCGGCTCGCCACGGGCGGCCAGCTCCGGAAAAACCTGGCCGCACAAGTGAAACGGATGCTGGCTGACCCGAAGGCGCAGGCCCTCGTGGAAAATTTCCCCGGCCAGTGGCTCCAGTCGCGCAACGTCCTCAGCATTCCGATAGACGCGCCGGTGGTTCTGGCCTCTGAACGCGCGCCGGTGTCTCCCGTGGCGGCCGACACCCCGTCGCCGGCGTTGGCCGGAGCGGACGTCCCTCCCGCCGGCTTTCCTGGCCGCGGTGGGCGTGGTCGGGGTGGGCCCGGTGCCTTCACCCCGCCGGACTTGGCTGCCGTCGGTGTTCCCCCGGCTCCGGCGGCCGATGGCGTAGTGGCTGCCAATGGTGCCGCCCTTCCGGGACCGACGCCAGATCCTGCCG
>JBAXLL010000055.1:0-9488 GCA_037134835.1 Verrucomicrobiota bacterium | reverse complement strand
CTCCGCGCCGTCACCGCACAGGACGCCCTCGGTTGGTTTGCCGCCTGTGGCTATAATTTTATTTGAAACGCTCTAGAGGGTTCGCCCTACCTAAAGTCCAAAAGTCACGGGACTTTGGTATAAAGCAAAACTGACACCTGACACAGGTGCCGTGGAAATTGTTACCTGCGTCCGGAGAGCGACTTGCTCACTCGATATTCGCGATTTGCTCCCGCACGCGCTCCAGCTCGTTCTTCAGCTCGATGACGGCCCTAGCAATCGTCAGGTCATTGCCCTTGCTCCCGATGGTGTTAACCTCACGCCCAATCTCCTGCAGAATAAACTCGGCCTTGCGGCCGATCTCGCCGTCGGACTTCAGCAGCACGGCGAACTGGTCAAGGTGGCTCCGCAGTCGCGTCAGTTCTTCGGTTACGTCACAGCGGTCGGCGAAGAGGGCAATCTCACGCAGCACGCGCTCGTCAGCCGGATCGAGTTCTAGCCCGGCCTCGCGCAAGCGTTTCAGCAACTGCTCGCGTTGTGCCGGCGGGACCAGCGGCGCGCGCGTCGCGACGACCTCGACGTGCCGCCGAAGCCCTTCGCACCGTGCGAGAAAATCGACCAGCAACGCCTCACCTTCAGTGGCACGCATGGCGGCAAACGCCCGTAGCGCGTCCTCCAGCACTGCGGTCACCGCCGCCCGTGCTTCCTCGGCCGCCGGTCGGCTACCGCCCCGACGTTGGGAGCTCGCGATCTGCCAGAGCAGCTCGGCGGATGGTACAAACGCCACGCCCTCGCGCGCGGCAAAGGCAGCGAGCCGGTCGAGAGCGGCGGCGGCGGCATCCTCATTCCACGACTCCTCCGCGCCAGCATCGCCCATCAGTTCGATGTCCACGTGAATTTTCCCGCGTGCGGCAAACTTTCGAACCAGCTCACCAATGGCCGGCTCCAGACTTTCCCATTCCTCGGGAAGGGAGACGGTGAGGTCGAACATTTTGCGGTTCACTGAACTCACCTGGACGGTGAGAGTGGAACCTGAAAAATTGGCCGTCACCCGGCCATAACCAGTCATGCTTCGCATGGGTTAAAGTATCCAGTGTCACAGGCCAGGTGGCAAGGCCGGCTTTCTCCAACCGGCAGCCCCCGCTGACAACGGACGAGATTTCTCGGTCAACGGTTACTTGCTTCGTGGCCCATGTTCTCGGCGAGAAGCGCCGCGACCTGATTGACATCCTTGTCTCCGCGTCCGGACAAATTGATCACCAGAATCTGGTCTGGCCGCATTTCCTTGGCGCGTTTGAGGCCGTGCACCAGCGCGTGTGTGCTCTCGAGCGCCGGGATGATACCCTCCAGCCGCGAGCACAGCTGAAACGTTTCGAGCACATCGTCGTCGCAGGCATAGGCATAGGCGATGCGCTTGCGGTCGCGATAGAGGGCGTGTTCCGGCCCGATGGCCGCATAGTCGAGGCCTGCGCTCACTGAGTGGGTCAGCTCGATCTGGCCGTCGTCGTTTTGCAGGATGTAAGTCTTGCAGCCTTGGAGGACACCGAGCTTGCCGCCCTCGAAACGGGCAGCATGGTCGCCGCGTTTGATGCCGCGCCCGCCCGCCTCGACACCGACTAGGCGCACGCTGGGCTCCTCCAGGAACTCAAAGAAAATCCCCATCGCGTTGGATCCGCCGCCCACGCAGGCCACAATTTCGTCTGGCAGCCGGCCTTCACGTGCCCGCAGCTGCTCCTTTGTTTCCAGACCGATCACGCGGTGAAAATCCCGCACCATCATCGGATACGGATGGGCCCCGAGGGCTGAACCGAGTATGTAGTGTGTGCCGCGCACATTCGTTACCCAGTCGCGCATCGCCTCGTTGATGGCCTCCTTGAGAGTCTTTTGCCCCGCCTCGACGCCTCGTACCTCTGCGCCCATAAGACGCATGCGAAACACATTGAGCGCCTGTCGTTCCATATCGACGGCGCCCATGTAGATGACGCACTCAAAGCCAAACTTGGCGCATACCGCCGCTGTCGCCACACCGTGCTGGCCCGCGCCGGTCTCGGCGATCACGCGTTTTTTCCCCATGCGTCGGGCGAGCAAGGCCTGGCCCAGCGCATTGTTGATCTTGTGCGCGCCCGTGTGCAGCAGGTCTTCGCGCTTGAGATAAATCTTCGCGCCGCCGCAATGCTGCGTCAGCCGCTCGGCGAAATAGAGCTCGGTCGGTCGCCCGGCGAACTCCTTCAGGTGGTGCCGTAATTCAGCCTGAAAGGCCGGATCCTTTTTTGCCGTCTCGTATGCCGCGCCGAGCTCGTCGAGCGCGGTCATTAGCGTCTCCGGCACAAACACGCCGCCGTAGGGGCCGAAGTGACCGCCTGCATCGGGTAGGGAGAAGCGATCGAGATTGGCAGGGCTGGTGGCAGCGGCAGAAGCGGACATGATTCCAATTCAAGCAGTCAAAGGTGCGCGAGGCAAACGGGATTTCACCCTGTTTCGGCTCCGAATGCGTTGCGTCCCGCCAATTCTGCCAAGGGCGCAAGGTCTTCAGCGTGAGAGCTGGGCCTTGAGGAACTCAATACTGCCGCGGGCGGTGGGATCCTGCTCCATCATGTTGTCCACGGATTTGCAGGCGTGAATGACGGTACCGTGGTCTCGGCCGCCGAAAGCGTCGCCGATGTCCTGCAGGGAGTGCTTGGTCATCGTCCGGGCCAGATACATGGCGATCTGGCGCGGAATCGCGATATTATTGGGGCGTCGCTTGCAGGTCATGTCTCCGGGGCGGAGCTGGTAGTGTTCGGTAACTCGCTTCTGAATCATCTCGATGGTGAGCTGCCGCTGGGCCTGCTCCATGAGCACGTCCTTGAGGAGGTCCTCAGTCACGGCGAGATCCAACACGCGGCCGGTGAGCGAGGAGTAAGTGATGACCTTGACGAGTGCGCCTTCGAGGCGACGGATGTTGCGCGAGATGTTCTGCGCTATGAAGGTGGCGACGGGCGCAGGGAGGTCGAATTTGAGCGTGGCGGCCTTGGCGCGGAGGATGGCGAGGCGGGTCTCGAAATCAGGCACCTGAATGTCGGCGGTCAGGCCCCACTCGAAACGTGAGACGAGGCGGGCCTCGAGCTTTTCGATTTCGCTGGCGCGGCGGTCACTGGAGAGGACGATCTGGCGGCCGGCTTCGAAGAGGTCGTTGAAGGTATGGAAGAATTCTTCCTGGATGCGCTCTTTGCCGGCGAGGAACTGCACGTCATCAATCAGCAGCACATCCACGTGCCGGTAGCGCTGGCGGAACTTGGTGAGGGCATTTTCCTGCAGACCCTGGATGAACTCGTTGGTAAACTTCTCAGTCGAGAGGTAGGCGATGCGGGCCTCAGGATTCTGCCCCAGAATGGCGTGACCGATGGCGTGCATGAGGTGGGTCTTGCCTAGGCCAGTGTCGCCGTAAAGGAAAAGCGGGTTGTAGGCCTGGGCGGGCGCCTGTGCCACAGCCAGGGCGGCGGCGTGGGCCATCTGGTTGTTGGAACCAACGACGAAGTTCTCGAAAGTATTGCGGGCATTGAGGGTGCCGGCACTGGGACCGCGTTCGTCGGAGCGTGACGGCCGTCGGGACGCCGAGGGAGTCCGGGCGCGGACGACGGCGGCCTCGGCGGCGGCTTGGGCGGCCTGGCGGTGGTCGGGCCCGTGCTTGCGGAGGCGAACGCCGATGGGGCGACCAGCGCTCAGGCGCAGGCGCTGGGTGATGAGATCAAGGTAGTTATCGTTGATCCAGATGACTGCGAAATCGTTGGGCACACCGAGCGTAAGGGTATCTTCCTCGGCCTCAAGGCAGGTGATGGGATCGAACCAAAGCTGGTAGACATCCTCGGGGAAGAGGCCCTTGAAATCACCTTTGACGGTGTCCCAAAGCTTGGCGGAGGTGACGGTGGCGGGCATGGACGGATGAGCGGGGAGGCGATATATTCACAATGGGCGGAAAACAGCAGTCCTTGGCACACGGCAGCAGGCATCATCTAGGCGAAAAAAGGTGGGAAAAGGTAAAAAACGACCAGCAGGAAGTGCGTTTGAATAATTATTACGCAAGTCTTTGCAAGCCATGATAAAAAACAACCCATGAGAGGGCGATAATTGGAAGCGCGCTGTGAAGTGTGCAAAGAACGGCCGGGCTGCCCGGTGTGATGGACGAAGGAAGAGTTACAGACGGGTAAAAAATGGTTTCAAGCGGAACTTTCCAACAAGTTATTCACGCTAACGGAGGATAATTATTTCACTTTTTTTGTTGCCAAGCGATACGCCAAAGCAGCTGACGGATATTCGCGCCATTTTTCGCCAGTTTGTCTCCGGATTGACACTACACGAGTACGCGCGCGGGCGTCGTGAAATTGTCACGACGACGTGACGGTCGCGTCACGCACCAGTGGCGAAGACGAAAAAAAAGCCGAACCCGGGGCGGGGACAGGGTCGATCCACTTGCCCTGCTCACGGATGAGCACGATGAGGCGCTCATCGGCCTCAGCCTGCGGGAGGTTGTATTGCACACACTGTTTGCCGACGTATAGGTTGATCTTCCCGGGCGCGCCGCCGACGTAGCCGAAATCTGCATCAGCCATTTCGCCAGGGCCGTTCACGATGCATCCCATGATGGCGATCTTTACTCCTTTGAGGTGGCCGGTACGCGCGCGGATGCGCTGGGTGGTGGTCTGCAAGTCGAAGAGCGTGCGGCCACACGAGGGGCAGGCGACGAACTCGGTCTTAGAGCTGCGCGCGCCTGAACCTTGGAGAACATTGTAGGTGAGCCGGGTGGCGCGCGCAGGATCAGGTTCGGTCTCAATGCTGACCAGATCGCCGAAGCCGTCGCACAGCAAGGCGCCGGTGAGAATTGAGGCGTCGAGTAGGCGCGAGAGAAAATCCGATGACCGGCCGATGGCCGTGTCAGCGGTGTTGCGGATCCAGATCGGTGCGCGCATACCGAGTTTGTTCAGCTGCCCGGCAAGCTGGCGGTAGGTGCCGACGCTGTGAATCGGCGAGGCAGAAGCAGACCGTTCGGAGCCGGGTATGAAGACCAGGCTGTCGGTGCCGAGAGCACGGAGAGTATCGCCCAGGGTGGAGACATCGGCGGGAGCGATGGAGCAAGCGAGGAAGTGGCCATAGCGGCGGACGAGCTTGGCAAAAATGCGGAGGGTTTCGGACTCGTGGGCGGCAAAGGAACGAACCAGGAGAATCTTGGTTTTGGAGCTTTGGAGGAGAGCTCCGAGTTCGGTGGACGTAAGAATCGGCGCTACTTCGAAGACGAGAAAAATGGAGGATTTCCACTCAGTGCGGCTTGCCACCACAACGGCGAGGTCGGCAGGTGTGGTGATGGGGACGAGAATGCCCTCAACCGGAGTATCGGGCGAAGAAGGAGTGCGGAGCGAGGGTGGGGGATTGGCAAACTCGGCGGGGGTGACGCGTACGATGACACGCGGCGGCTGCTCGCGGCCAACGATGCAATGCTCTCCAAACGTGAGGGTGGCCGTTTCACGTTTTGTGAAATGAAACGGATCAATCGAGTCGTCATCGCTGACGGGCTCACAGTGTTCGACATCCGACCTAGAACGCACCAAGTTCATCGCGGAAATCTCCGCTGGCTCGACGTTGGAAGCTGGCGGTTGAGGGTGGGAGGTCGTCCAAAGCGCCATCGCCTTCTTCGCCAGCGCCTGCGCCACGGGGATTTCATAAACCGAGTCCTCGGTAAGCGAGACGCGGATGGTGTCGCCGAGGCCGTCGAGCAGCAGCGAGCCGATCCCGATGGCGCTCTTGATGCGGCCGTCTTCGCCGTCGCCGGCCTCGGTCACGCCTAGATGGAGCGGGTAGGGGCGGTGCACGGCGTCCATGCGCGCGACGAGGAGTCGGTAGGCCTGAATCATCACCTTGGGATTGCTCGCCTTCATCGAAAGAATGAGGTCGTGGAAGCGGTGCGACTCGCAGATACGGACAAACTCCAGTGCACTTTCGACCATGCCGAGCGGGGTGTCACCGTGGCGGTTCATGATACGGTCGGAAAGCGAGCCATGATTGGTGCCGATCCGGAGGGAGCGGCCCAAGGCCTTGGCCCGGAGCACCAAAGGCGAAAAGGCCTCGTGCAGTCGGGCCAGTTCGCGGTCGTAGTCGGCGTCGGAGTATTCGCGGACGGCAAATTTTTTCTTGTCGGCGTAATTGCCTGGGTTGACCCGGACTTTTTCCACGTGCTCGACGGCTTCCATAGCGGCGCTCGGGAGGAAATGGATGTCGGCGACAAGTGGGACATGCGCAAAGCCGGCGGCGGAAAATTGCGCCCGGATGTCACGGAGACATTTCGCGGCGGTGACATTGGGCGCGGTGATGCGGACAATTTCGCAGCCGACTTCGGCGAGCGCGACAGATTGTTTAACCGTGGCGGTGACATCCTGGGTGTCGCTCGTGGTCATGGACTGCAATCGGATTGGATGGGCTCCACCGACGCCAACACTGCCGACCATCACCGTGACAGCAGGACGGCGGATCGTGCGAGAGCGCGAGAGACAGTAGGCCATGTGATGTTAACCTCAGAGGAAAGCAAAAAACATCCGGCGATTCAGGGCTGGGCGGGGGCGACCGGAATGGCCGGCGCGGGTCGATAACGGTCGGCGAAGAAACGGCGTGCATCAAAGAAGGTAACATAGATGACCATAGACAACAGCAGCACCATGAACACGCTCATCGTGGTGGCCATGAAGCGGGCGGGCAGCGGACGGCGGCGAATCCGTCCGATGGTCGCAAAGACCATGTGGCCCCCGTCGAGCACCGGGATGGGCAGTAGGTTGAAAATGGCGAAGTTGACGTTGAGGAGTACAGTCATCGCCAGCATCAGACGGATGTCGATCTGCGCGAGCGTATGCAGACGGTCGGCGATACCGCCGGGGCCACTCAGCTTCGACAGACCGATGTCGGAGTGGCGGTTAAGCAGACTGGAAAGCGTCCACCAGGTTTTGATCGCATGATCCTGCAACTGCGTCCAAGGTGGGGTGTGGACAAGCGTGCGGGTGAAATTTTGGGTCAGGCCTATGCCGAGGCGGGGCACGGGCGCTGATTTGCCCGGCGGAGCCTCAAGACGTGGTGTAACCGTGAGCTCCAGCAGCTGACCGTCACGGCTGTAACTGAGCACCATGGGGTGGCCGGCGGAGGCCTGCACCTGAGCGATGACGTCTTCCTCGTCTCCGACAGCCTTGCCATCGATCCGAAGAATCACGTCTTTGGGCCGCAGTCCGACAGCCTCGGCCACACTGCCCTTTTCCACGGTGGCGATGGCGGGTTTCGCTCCGGTATCGATGCCGATGCTGCGTATCTTTTCCGGGCCAACATAGGCCGGCGTGAGGAGGACGGTTTTGGTTTCGTTGTCGCGCCGGAAACTAATTACGACCTGCGGACCGCCGGCCGCATTTCGGCCTGCCCCCAGAGCCACGAGATGGTCAATGTCTGAAAAATTCTGAACCTCCCGGCCGTCCACGCTTAGGATTTCATCCCCGATGGCGAGCGCCTTGAGGGCCGGTCCGGCCACCTCGGTGCCGTCCGTTTGTACGAGTGTGACGCGCACATAGCCGACCTTGGTGGAAAGTTCCTCCTGCACAGAGGGCAGGCCAACCACCCAGAGGATGGTGGCGAGACCGAAGGCCAAGATTACGTTGCACACCACGCCGGCGACAAGCACCAGCATCAAGGTGAGATAGCTGGGTGGCGGCAGCTTGGTGAGGTCGGCATCAATTTCGCCCTCGATGCCACGCATGGCGGCGAGCTGAGGCAGCGCCACGTAGCCACCGAGCGGGAGCCAGGAAATACGATACTCGACACCATCCTTGCCACGCCACGCCCAGAGCTTGGGGCCGAACCCGATGGAGAAACGGTCCACATGCATTCCGCGTTTGCGCGCGACCCAGAAGTGGCCGAGCTCGTGCACAAAAATGGAGCCGCCGAAGGCGAGGGCGACCAGCAGCACATACCAGATGTTGGTAAGGAGATAAGTGAGCAGTTCCAAGGGATCGTTTGGGTTGGGAAAATACCGGTCAAAGGCTGGCTGTGGCCAGCCGGCGGGCCTCGGCGTCGGCCGCGAGGACGGCGGCGAGGTTGGGCGATTCAGGAGGTTGGACGACTTCCAGGGTTTTTTCAACCACTCGCGCAATGCCTAGAAACGGCAGGCGGCCGGCCAGGAAGGCGGCGACGGCGACTTCGTTGGCGGCGTTAAAGACCGCCGGGGCCGCGCCGCCGGCCTGCAGCGCGGCGCGCGCGAGGCGCAACAGCGGAAACCGCGCTTCGTCCACCGGACGAAATTCCAGGGCGGAGAGCTTGGTCAGATCAAGCGGCGTGTCGGTCCCGGGTGCGCGGGCCGGGTGGAGCAGCGCGTGCTGGATCGGAAATGTCATCGAGGGTGGGCAGAGCTGCGCGAGCACCGAGCCGTCGGTGAACTCGACCAGCGCGTGGACGATGCTCTGCGGGTGCAGCACCGCGTGGCATTGGTCGGGGCGCAGGCCGAAGAGCCAGCGGGCCTCAATGAGCTCAAGGCCCTTGTTGGCGAGCGTGGCGGAGTCCACCGTAATCTTCGGGCCCATGGACCAGTTGGGATGCTTCAGCGCGTCGGCTGGGGTGGCGTGGGCCAGGCGGTCGGCGGGCCAGTCGCGGAACGCGCCGCCGCTCGCGGTGAGGGTGACGCGGCGCACGTCGGCGACGGAGTGGCCCGCGAGACATTGAAAGACGGCGTTGTGCTCGCTGTCCACGGGGAGGATTTTCGCCCCGCGGGAGTGCGCTGCGGCCATGACGAACTGCCCGGCCATGACGAGGATTTCCTTCGAGGCGAGCGCAAGGTCCTTACCGGCGGCGAGCGCGGCAAGCGCAGGCGCGAGGCCGGCGGTGCCGACGACGGCCACCAGAATGATATCGGCTTCCGGGAGTGCGGCGAGCGCAGCGAGACCGGCGGAGCCGGCGTCATGAAGGGTGACGCCGGGCGGGAAGGCGGCACCAATCCGGGCTTCGTGCGCGGCGGCGTCGTCGAAGAGCGCGACATGGCGCACGGAGGGGAAACGGCGGGCAATGGCGGCGAGCTTGGCGTGGCCGGAGCGGGCGGCGATGGCGACCAGCTCAAGTTTGTCCGGGTGCGTGGCGATGACACGCAGTGTGCTCTCGCCGATGGAGCCGGTGGCGCCGAGGAGGACGACGCGCTTGCGGGGCAGGGTGCCGAGGGGAGACATGCGCAGAAATCTTGCTTCTTTCGTCAGGGATCGGAGGGAGAACGACCGGGAAATTACTCAGAGGAGGGTGAAAATCAGCCACCCGGCCGGGGCGATCAGGATGAGGCTGTCGGAGAGATCGAACACGCCGCCGATGCCAGGAATGGTCGCACCGGAGTCCTTCGCCCCGGCCCGGCGCTTGATGATGGACTCGACGAGGTCGGACACGATGGTTAGCCCGGCGATGGGCACGGCGATGAGCGCGGCGAGGCCCGGTGTGAACGCAGCCGGGAAATGGAGGACGTAGGTGTTGCC